>CALLAE010000064.1 GCA_938002665.1 uncultured Saprospiraceae bacterium
CTTCATTCTCAGATAAACCCGCAACAAAAAATTCTGAACTTGGAATTATTTCAGTGGTCACAATCCCAGTTGTGAGATTAGTAATAGTAAGCTCATAACAAGTAGCTCCTGCAACATCATTCCAGTCGAACTCTATAAAGTCTAGCCCAGAATTACAAGGTTCAAAAACTATGGGATCAAGAGAAGCGTTGCAAGGAGTCCATGGAAAAAGCAAAAGAATATAACAGGCAGACTTAATAAGATCTATCATGGAAGTTGTTTTGATTTTGCTAAGTTCAAAACAAGATAAGATTAATATTTCAAAAAAAAGTTGAGCAGCTGCACAGGCTTGAGATGCAAGAGTGCTATCTAAAGCTATAAACCTGCTCTATAAGTTTTACGACAGCCTTCCCGTCAAGTGGGGTTGTCATAACGGTAGAGTTAGACTCTATGTTGGAAATAACATTTCTGTAGACGGCTGCTATATTGGCCAGGTTATCGTTAGCGAGTAGGGTAGTAGGTGCTAGTCCTTCCACATTACAGTATTCTATGCTGTCCATGTATTGGCCTGCAACCTTGATGGTGCCTTTGCTGCCGATAAGTGTCATCGTGCTTTCAAAATTTTTCTCAAAGCAAGAAGTTGTATACGCAAAGCTGCCCATGCCACCCTGATGAAAGAGGAATGAGAAGATGCCTGTGTCCTCAAATTCTATCATGTCTCCATGATCAAAATTCTGGAACTGCGCATTCAGTATTTTCATATCACCGAACAGCCAATATAAGGAGTCGACGTAATGTGAAAATTGTGTAAACAGAGTCCCACCATCAGCCTCTGCTTTACCACGCCAGTCCGATTGCTTATAGTAGTTCTTATTTCTATTCCAGTAGCAAGCTACGTTCACCATATTGAGCTGGCCTAGCGCTTCCTCATCCACTATTTTTTTCAACCACTGACTCACTGGCGAATATCTATTCTGCATCGTACAGAAGATCTTCTTCTCATTTTTTTCTGCTGTGGCAATCATCTCAGCACATGCTTCTGAACTTAAGGCAAATGGCTTTTCGCAGATGACATGGTGTCCCGAGTTGAGCGCTTGTATGCTATGCTCAGCATGAAGGCCATTGGGAGAGCAGACAGAAATAATATCTAAGTCTTGATCTAGAAATTCTTTAAGCTCTGTAAAGGTGGGGGTGCTTTCTGCAGCTACAGGGACTACATCATAGATCGCGTCCAGAGTGCAACCCTCTATTTTAGCGATGGCTGCTTGGTGCTTTTTGGCAATGTTGCCGTATCCTATGAGGCCTACTTTCATTTGTAGTTGTATGAGATGATAGAGCTTAGGCCATGATATCGGCAAACATCTTTTTGATAAGGACGTAGGTGATAGAAAAGATGCCACCTAGCAAGCCTCCTAATAAGAAGTAATAGATCTTTCCTTTATTGACCGGCTTGAGCGGAAGGAGAGGTTTGTCTATCGCTTGTATATAGGCATCTTTGCTTTCTAAGGTGAGCTGTGTAATTTGATATTGTTTTTCTACTTCCGCTAGCATAGTGCCCAGCTTAAATTCTTCAGTCTTTAACTTTTTAAGTTGATAGGCATCTTGCTTTCTGACTAGACCTTGGTGACGATCTTCAAACTTGGAGATGGCATACATGGTGGCATCTAGAGCAGAGGTGATAGAGTCGTATTTTGTTTTGATAAGGTCGAAATCCTTTTGTTGTTTTTCTGCGCTTTTACCGATATAGAAGTCGCTCAGTTTATCAAAAAGTTGATTGACAATAGAGATAGATAGAGCAGGGTCAGGCGTAGTGACACTAAATTTCATGATGCTACTCAGCTCAGAATAATCACTGCTGAAGGCCCCTCCAGAATAATCCTTGCCGACCATGTGCATATGTAATTTTTTCAGTGCTTTGTTTTCTAGGATAGTAAAAGAGGGAAATGAGTCATGAGAAAATCTAAAGTCATCTAGACTGAGCTCATCATCTTTTCCAAAACCGAAAAGACCTTTGTCTTTCCACTGCTCATTCTCGTCCAGCTTTGCGATGAGATGATTAGCTAAAAAATCAGTCCTTCCTTCAAAGTCTGTTTTTGTAAACAAGGCACTCTGAGCAATGATACGCGTCTTAGATAATTCCATAATCTTATCCAGATTGGACTCGCTAGCTGCACCTCCTAAGCCAAACTGACCGAGGATAGCTGTGATGCCCCCCAGAGAAGCCCCTTCCTCTTCATTAAGCATAAAATTCAGGTCTGCTTTGTAAAGACTGGGCTTTTTAAAGTTAAGAGCTAGTAAAATAAAGGCTAGGCCAAAACCACAAAGGGCAATGAATTTCCATGATCTGAGTACAGTCGTAAGATACTCTTTGATCTTGTACACTAGTTCTTTTAAAGATATGTCTCCGTTCGTAGCGATTTCACTCTATTTAAGTCTGCCAAGTTACTATTTTTATCAAGTATAGGTAGTTAAACAAGGCATACACCAGCGAACTTATCCTAATCACCATTTACTAATCTACAAGTAGAACAAACTTAATAATGGTATTTACACTGTACGATAGAGCAACAATAGCTTTCTCCTTTTTTGCCATCGATTCTGTAGACTAATCTGTGTTCGTGATCTATCCTTCTACTCCAAAAGCCTTGTAGATTATTTTTTAGTGGTTCTGGTATGCCTAATCCTTTGAAAGGTGTTTTCTTAATTGACTTAAGTAGGGCATTTATTTTTTTGACCTTTCTATGATCGTTTTCTATCCAATAACTGAATTCTGAAAAAGCAGATTTTGTGAACTTGAAATCCATACTGCAATACTAGAGCATTTCTAGGGTAGGTTTAATTGTCCAATTTGTACTCCACCGTATCTTGATCTTCTAGCTCTTTGATAGAAGCTAGTAGTCTTTTTGAATTTGCTTTAGTAGATAACAGATAGTCAGTTTCTTTAAGAGAATTGTATTCCTTGAGGGAAAGAATCACTACAGCCTCGTCATCATCATGACTACGGGGAATGATGAGCACTTCTGAGGATTTGACAACCTCATCGAAATACGCTTTCATTTTTGCTCTGAGAGAGGAGACAGTAATCGCTTTCATTGTTCAAATGTACATAATTATGTACATAAAAGCCATAATTGCTTTGGTGCTAGCTGGTGCCTTGAGAGTATATTGATTTAGAAAACCTTACTTTTAGATTATAACTTTTGGATATGAGCATAAATGAAATATTAAAACTGCCAGTTGCTGATAGGCTGCAAATAGCTGAGCAAATATGGGCTAGCCTCAAGCCAGAAAAGATATCAATAACAAAGGCTCAGAGAGATGAATTGGAATCAAGAATTGTGTTGGACATGGAAGGAAAAATGAGATGGTTTTCTGTGAGTGAGGTAAAAGCAAGATTAGATAATCGTGGTTAATGAGTTATGAGGTCATAATATCCATAGCTGCACTTTTGGATATTGAGGAGGCTGTCATTTGGTATGAAGACCAAAAATAATGAGCTTAGTTCGGATTTGAAAAATAGCATTTACGAGAGTATTGAACTTTTAGAAAACAATCCCTTCTTAAACTCTAAAAGATATAATCAAGTTCGAGTAAAGTACATCAGACGTTTTCCATATGGAATACATTTTACCTTAGAAGATGACAAAGTCAAAGTATATGGATTTTTTCATATGAGACGCGATCCTGCAAAATGGCTTGAAAGATCAAAGAAATAAATGCTAGCCATCTAAGCCACCAAGCACCAATCACTAATCCACTCTTCACCAACCCACTACAACAAATGCCCCATCAGCTTCCGCGCCCGCTCTTCTTCCATCCCTTTCCGCTTAGCATAATCCACTACCTGATCTTCAGCCAGGGTATTGATAGGAAAATACTTGCTGTCAGGATGTGCAAAATACCACCCGCTCACCGCCGCTGCCGGATACATGGCAAAGGAATCTGTCAGCGTAATCTGCAACTTGTTCTGTACATCTAGCAATGAGAAGAGTTTCTGTTTTTCAGAATGCTCAGGGCAAGCAGGGTAGCCGGGCGCTGGACGGATGCCAGTGTAGGCTTCCTTTATGAGTGCATCATTATCTAGAGCTTCTGTAGCAGCATAGCCCCAGAATTCTTTTCTTACTCGCTCATGCAAGTGCTCTGCAAAGGCTTCGGCCAGTCTATCTGCGAGGGCTTTGAGCATGATGGCAGAGTAGTCGTCTTGCTGATCTTGGAAGTGCTTTACCCATTTTTCTATGCCTAGACCTGTCGTAACTGCAAAGGCACCGATGTGGTCGTGCAGATTCATATCCTTCGGTGCAACAAAATCTGCTAGAGAAAGGTACTGTCTCCCTTCTGCTTTTTTGACTTGTTGTCTGAGTTGATTCAGTTGGAGGAAGGTCTTGCCTTTTTTGTCTTTGAGTTCTATGTTGTCATCATGTGTGGCATGGGCAGGAAAAATACCGAAGGCACCATTGGCAGTCAGCCATTTTTCATCTATGATCCTGCGCAACATACTCTGGGCATCATTGAAGAGTTTTTTGGCTTCTTCTCCTACGTAACTGTCCTCAAATATTTTTGGATATTTCCCCTTCAGCTGCCAGCTAGAAAAGAAAGGTGTCCAGTCTATGTATTCTGATATTTTTTCTATCGAGTAGTTATTGAAATATTTGATGCCGGTAAATTGTGGTTGTGGTATTTCTGTGTTATTCCAGTCGATTTGGAATTTGTTGTCTCTGGCTTCTTGCAGACTCACCATCGCTTTCTTACGCAAACCGGATGCTCTGTCTACCCTTACTTTTTCGTAGTCTGCTGTGATGCCTGAGAGGTAGGCTGTTTTCTGTTCTGTGTTTTCGGTCAGCAAGTTAGAAGCGACGCCTACGCTTTTAGAGGCATCTAGTACATGGATCACTGGTCCAGAGTATTGGGGCTCTATCTTCAGGGCAGTATGTGTTTTAGAGGTAGTAGCTCCGCCGATGAGTAGTGGGAATTTTAGATTTTGTCTTTCTAGTTCTTCGGCAACATTAACCATCTCATCTAGAGACGGTGTTATCAAGCCACTCAGTCCGATGATGTCTACTTTTTCAGCCACAGCTGTAGAGATAATTTTCTCAGCAGGTACCATGACACCAAGGTCTATGATCTCATAATTGTTGCAGGCCAGTACGACACCGACGATGTTCTTCCCGATGTCGTGTACATCTCCTTTCACGGTAGCCATGAGGATTTTCCCTTTGCTACTTGCTGTCGCGCTGTCTTTTTCTGCTTCTATAAAAGGCGTCAGATATGCTACAGATTTTTTCATTACCCTAGCACTTTTAACGACTTGTGGCAAAAACATCTTACCCTCTCCGAAAAGATTACCGACTACATTCATCCCATCCATTAGCGGCCCTTCTATGACAAGCAGACTCTTAGGATGCTTCTTTCTACATTCTTCTGTATCTTCTTCGATGTATTCTGTTATTCCTCTGACTAGAGAGTGGGTGAGTCTTTCTTCTACTGTGCCTTCTCTCCAGCTGAGATCCCTGACCATTTTCTTACCGCCACCCTTGACGCGTTCGGCATAGTCTGTTAGTTCTTCAGTGGCTGTTGCTTTTTTATTGAACAGTACATTTTCTACAAGTACTAACAATTCTGGTGGAATCTCTTCATAGACTTCTATCAGTCCGGCATTGACGATACCCATATCCATACCCGCTTTGATGGCATGGAAGAGAAAGGCAGAGTGCATGGCTTCTCGCACAGCATTATTACCTCTAAATGAAAAAGAGATATTACTCACCCCTCCACTTACTTTGGCACCTGGGCAGAGTTCTTTGATCTGTCTTGTTGCTTCTATAAAGTTGATGGCATATTCGTTGTGTTCTTCTATGCCTGTCGCTACTGCAAAGATATTAGGATCGAAAATGATGTCGTGTGGATTAAAGTTGACTTCATTGACCAGAATGTCATAGGCTCTTTTGCAGATTTCCACTTTCCGTTCTATGGTGTCCGCCTGTCCTACTTCATCAAAAGCCATGACAACCGTTGCCGCTCCAAAGCGCCTCAAAATCTTAGCCTGTCGCTTAAATTCTTCTACCCCTTCTTTCATAGAAATAGAATTCACGATACATTTTCCTTGAACGCATTTTAGCCCTTCCACGATAACATCGAATTTGGAAGAGTCTATCATGATAGGCAGCTTGGCAATATCCGGCTCTGACATAATCATGTTGAGAAATTCCTTCATCTCTTTTTTAGAATCTAGGAGTCCTTCGTCCATATTGACATCGAGGATCTGTGCACCACCATCTACCTGGTGTTGTGCAACAGAGATAGCTTCCGCGTAGTCGCCTTCTTTTATCAGCCGTGCAAATTTTCTTGAGCCTGTAACATTTGTTCGCTCACCGATATTGATGAAGTTCATTTCTTCTCTGACTATCAGCGGTTCTAGCCCAGAGTACTGACTATGCTGAGCAGGTTGCGGCTTGACTCTAGGCTTTACACCTTTGACACCTTCAGCCATGGCCTTGATGTGGAGTGGGGTAGAGCCACAACAACCACCGACGATATTGACAAAATTACTTTCGGCAAAGTCTCTTATGAAGGCAGCCATTTCCTCTGGCGTCTGATCGTATTCTCCTAGCTCGTTAGGTAGACCTGCATTAGGGTAGGCTGAGATAAGACAGTCTGAAATAGCAGAGAGGTCTTTGAGATGTGGACGCATTTCTTTGGAGCCTAGTGCACAGTTCAGCCCGACGCTGAACAAGTTAGCATGAGAGACTGAAATCCAAAATGCCTCTACAGTTTGTCCGCTCAGCGTACGACCACTATTATCTGTAATCGTTCCGGAAATCATCACGGGTAATTTTTCTTTGCCCGTATCGTCAAAGTATTTGTCTACTGCATAGAGCGCCGCCTTACAGTTAAGCGTATCAAAAATTGTTTCTATCAGTAAAGCATCTACACCACCATCTACCAGTCCTCGTGTCTGATCGTAGTATGCATCTACTAGCTGATCGAATGTGATGGCGCGATAGCCAGGGTTGTTGACATCAGGAGAGAGGGAAGCTGTCTTGCTGGTGGGCCCTAGTGCGCCTGCTACAAAGCGGTGCTTGGAAGGGTCTTTGGCAGTGTATTCTGCTGCGGCAGCTTTGGCGATTTTGGCAGATTCTAGATTGAGCTCATAGGCTAGGTCTGACATTTCGTAGTCTGCCTGCGAGATAGAGGTACCATTAAAGGTATTGGTCTCTATGATATCAGAGCCAGCCTCTAAGTATTCTTTGTGGATAGCAGAGATGACTTCAGGCTTAGTGATGGATAGGAGGTCATTGTTGCCTTTGATATCCATGTGGTAATCCTTGAAGCGTTCGCCTCTGTAGTCTGCCTCGGTTAATTTGTACCGTTGTATCATAGTACCCATGGCACCATCTAATACTAGAATCTTCTCCTTAGCTGCTTGCTCTAAAGTCATATTAATGTAGTTTGTAGTTTTTG
>CALLAE010000065.1 GCA_938002665.1 uncultured Saprospiraceae bacterium
AGCCGCAGCTTCTTCTGCTGCTTTTCTTTTAGCCTCGGCTTCTGCCTGACGCTTAGCTTCTTCTTCGGCGGCCTTGGCTGCAGCTTCTGCTTGTGCCTTGGCTTTGGCCTCCGCTGCAGCAGCTTTTGCAGCCTTATCTTCTTAGGTTTCTTTTATTACTTTTTTCTTAGTTGCTACCACTGGTGCCCTTCTCTCCAGAGTTTCAGAAACAATCTTCTTGGCCGGAGCGGGTGCTGACTTTGCTGCTTTCTTGACAGCTTTTTTCTGGGCTGTCTTCTTTGGAGGTGGCGTTGCTTTTTTCTGCGCAGAAGCTGGTGCTGCTGCTCGGGGTTTAGTCTTAGATCTTTCTTTAGCTTCAGGATATCCTAGGGCCACTTGTATACCTTGGAACTGTGGAGGTTCAGGCTCTTCATTATTGAAGGCATTGACAATAGGGATAAGGAGGAAAAGTAATAAAAGTAGGTGGAGGATAAGACTTATGGTAAGGCTATCACGCTTTTGCTTCTCCTCTTCTAAATTAATAGACTGTGCCATTATCAGTTTGTTAGGTCGATTATATAATTAGGTATATAACTAACAATGGCTAAAAGTATTATCTCTTTGTGAATCAACTAGTTAGGGCAAACTAGCCAAAGACTATACTTATTATCATTATCAGGTATATTTAAACTACTGATAATCAGTATACAAGAATCAAACCAAAGTGGGAATGGTCCTTATTAAAAAATCAATAAAAAATGATAATTAATAGAAAAGATTGATGCTCAGCTACTTAAGTCCAGCAACAATAGAGCTGACTACTTAGGATCAGTCATGATAGCATCCACCTGATACCTGTATGCGATATCGAGGATCCCTACTACTGACTCATTAGGTGCATCATCATGAGGTACGACGATGATGGAGACTTTCTTGGTCTTTTTCTTTTGGTCTCTGACTGCCTTCTCTATCGAACTCTTTTTTGCAGGAGAGCCGTTTAGGACATAAGTGCCATTCTTATTGATAATGACTTCAGAGGGCGGGAATTTGGGCTGGTTAGCTTGCTTTGATTTTGACTGTCCTGGCAGTTTTAGATTTAGTGCATTGGGGACAACCATAGAAGAGGTCAGCATGAAAAAGATAAGTAACAAGAAAATGATATCCGTCAATGACGACATACTAAACTCTGCACTTGCTTTATTTCTTTTTTTCATTCCCATGAGAAAACTATTTTCGAGGTTGAGTAGCTATGTGGGCTGAGATTCCTAAGGACTGAGCTAGGACTATCATATCATTTATCTTTTTCCATGGCACCCCTACTTCCGCTACTATAGCTAGATCTGCATTCTTCTTATTACTCATTTTAGACAGTGCCGACCTTACAGTCTTCTTAAGGTTTTTCTTAGAGACCTTCTTCCCATTAAAAGACAAATCTCCAGCCTTAGTTAGCATTACGATAAGATCACTAGGAGCGATGGTTGTACTGTTAGACTCAGGTAACTTAATGTTAATCTGAACCATAGAAGAAGTCAGCATAAAAAAGATAAGCAATAGGAAAATGATGTCCGTCAATGAGGACATGCTAAACTCTGCGCTTACTTTAGATCGTTTCTTCATCTCTGAGCTAACTAGGCAGTAGGTTCTTGTAATAAATCCATGAAGTCTGTTGCTGTCATTTCCATCTTATTGATGGCTTTATCTACTTGAGATACCAAGTAGTTATATCCTGCAAATGAAAATATACCAATGAACAATCCAAAGGCTGTAGTAATTAGGGCTGTATAGATACCACCTGCTAATACATCAGGCGTCACATTTTGCTCACTTGCCATCTTGTAGAAGGCTAGTATCATCCCTGTCACGGTTCCAAAAAAACCGATCATCGGCGCTACACCTGAGATACTTGCTAGATTAGAGAGGTTCTTTTCTAACTTAAATATTTCTAAGTTTCCTACATTCTCTATCGCCTTATCTATGTCTCTGAGTGGCTTGCCTATTCTCGCTATACCCTTCTCTACCATTCTGGCGTATGGAGAATTGACACCAGCAAGCATCGCCTTTGCTCCAGCTATATTTCCTGAAGTAACTGCAGCACGGATGTTATTCATAAAACTATCATCTATCTGAGTGGCTTTCTTGATTGTAAAATACCTTTCAAAGAAAAAGTACAGAGCCAGAATAGAAAGCACAAGCAACATAATGTTTATGGCGATACCTAAAGGACCACCTTGCATTAAGATATCTATGATATTCTGAACCCCCATTCCTGCATCCTCATCGGTTGCCTGAAGAAAAAACCCAAATAAGAACATATGATTTTTTTAAGTTGGATGATAAACGATGCGAAATCATCGAAAATTATAAGTAAAGTCAAATTTAGACATAATAAAACATATTACAAATAAATATTATTTGTTTCATAGCTCTATTTCAAGGACTTATTTGTCTTCCTCTAATGAATCAAGGGTTTTGTCTAGCCAATAGCCGCACTTTTTGAAAATCCTCTAACAATAATGCTGTTGGCTGAATAGAATAATAGCCATAAAAGCGGTTCATTTGCAGTCTCAAATCATGCAAAATCCATACTATGGCTAAGATTCTAATCAATGATGGCGTTCATCCTTCTGGTGTTACCAAATTAGAAGCTGCTGGACATGAAGTCCACAATTTCAATATTCCCCAGGGCGAACTAGCTGAAAAACTACCCGAATATGATGCTATCTGTGTCAGAAGTGCCACTAAGGTGAGACAAGAGCTCATAGACGCTTGTCCCAATCTTAAAGTCATAGGCAGAGGAGGAGTAGGCCTAGATAATATAGACGTAGATCATGCAAAGAGCAAGGGCATAGCCGTTGTGAATACGCCTGCCGCTTCTTCTAGGTCTGTAGCTGAATTGGTGTTTGCACACTTACTCAGCGTAGCAAGAAGTGTCTATAAGTCTAACCGTCACATGCCAAAAGACGGGAGAGATGAATTCAAGGCATTGAAAAAATCCTACTCTAAAGGCTTCGAACTCAAAGGCAAAACTCTAGGTATTATCGGTCTAGGCCGAATAGGGCAAGAAACCGCTAAAATCGCACTGGGACTAGGAATGAAAGTCGTCGGTGTAGATCCTTTTGCCTCTGCACCCACTGTCACTATGGATATCGCAGGCCAAACATTGACGGTAGAGCTAGAGCTGCTGAGCATGGATGAGATGCTTTCTGTTTCAGACATCATAACATTACACATACCATTTACAGGAGCGCCAGTCTTATCTACAACTGAGTTTTCGAAAATGAAAGATGGCGTCGTTCTTATTAATGCTGCAAGAGGTGGGACTGTAGATGAGGCTGCTTTACTGGAAGCACTCAATAATGATAAAATAGCTGCCGCTGGCTTAGACGTTTTTGAAAATGAGCCTACTCCTAATCAGGAATTACTCAGCCATCCTAATGTCTCTTGTACCCCACATATAGGTGCCTCTACTTTAGAAGCACAGGAAAACATTGGTCTAGAGCTAGCAGAAAGGTTAATAGAAAAACTCGGCTAGGCTGTTTACAAAGGCATCACCTCTAAGTCAAAAATAAGTGGTGTATCCGGTGGAATCAGACCCGGAAACCCTCTTTTGCCATAGGCCAGATGTGAAGGAATAAGCAGCTGGGCCTTAGTACCTACATTCATAAATTTCAGAGCTTCATTCCAGCCTGGAATCATTGCTCCTACATTGAATATCAGAGGCTGCCCGCGCTTGTAGCTACTATCAAATACTTTTCCATCCAAGGTATAACCCTGATAATGAGCACTGCAAGGCTGATTATGCACTAACATAGGACCTTTACCTTGCTCATGTATAAGGTAATACAAACCTGAAGGGGTCTTAGTCACATCTAAGTTTTTGTCCACAGCATAATCTATGAGTGCATTTTCATCTATTTGTGCCTGTGTCGTTGGGTTTTGGATATAACCATTATATAGCTTCTCCGCTAGCTTAGAGGTAGCTTGTCTTTTCTTTACGGGGTTAGCAGTCTCTGCTTTTTTACCGTCATCTACACAAGAGCTCATTGCTAGGAGTAGAACAAGGACTGAGATATACTTCATTTGGATAATTTATGCCGCAAATTAGTAAGATATGCCCATTCTAGCTTCATAATCCGATTGGTACCATAATGTTATATTTACATATTGTTTAATTGTTTTATATAAAGGAATTAACTCTAACAATAACCATGAAGAAATCATCTATTAATAACGGCTTGTTCTTAGGCGCTGCAATGGTCATAGGTTCATATGCTTTATATCTTGCTAATCCTAAGATGTTTTTCAGTGCCAAGTCTTTTGTGTTACTCATGATATTCATTCTTATCATGGTCAAATCTGGCAGAGAAGCGCGAAAAGCAAACGGTGGTTATATCTCCTTTGGAGAGGCTTTTAAAAACATGTTTGTCACTGGAGCCATCGGCGTTCTGATCTGCACTTGTTTTGAATATGTGCTATTTAATTTTATAGACCCAGGGCTGATAGATATCCAAAAAGAAATAGCACTAGAAGCTGCTGAAAAAGTAACGGAACTCCTCGGCGGGATGGGTGAAGAATATGAGATAGCTCTGGAAAAAGAAATGGAGAAAATAGAAGATGGAAATCCAGCTAGCCTAGGGGCTACTGCTAAAAACTACTTTGCTAGACTCCTTGCTCCTGTGGCCTTGCTTTCTTCTATCATAGGATTAGTCATCAAGCGTAAAGGCACTGGTAGCGGACCAGCAGATGATCTAGATAAACCACGACAAGGCTACGTCATGAATAAAAACAACGACTAGATTGGCCCCACTCATGCAATTGTCTATAGTCATTCCTTTATTTAATGAAGAAGAGTCTATCTCTGAACTTCTTGCTTGGATCAAAAGATCTCTTAATGATTACGACTGGGCTTATGAAGTAATCTTTGTAGATGACGGCAGTAGTGACAAATCTTGGTCCATTGTGAAAACCCTTCAAGAATCAAATCCAGAAATTAAGGGTATAAAGCTGAGAAGAAATTATGGTAAGTCCGCTGCACTCAATATCGCTTTTGAAGCAGCAGAAGGAGATGTTGTCATAACGATGGATGCCGACCTGCAAGACAGTCCAGAAGAAATTCCTGGCTTATACAAAATGATAAAAGAAGAAGGGTATGATCTGGTTTCAGGATGGAAAAAGGAAAGACATGACCCTGTCTCCAAAACCATTCCTACCAAGTTGTATAACTGGGCTACAAGAGTGATGTCAGGAATCAAACTCCATGACATGAATTGTGGACTCAAAGCTTACAAGCTCGAAGTCGTAAAAAGCATAGAGGTCTATGGGGAGATGCACCGCTACATTCCTATCCTTGCCAAGACGCAAGGCTTTGATAAAATAGGAGAAAAAGTTGTCCAGCACCAAGCGCGAAAGTATGGTGTCACAAAATTTGGAATGAACAGATTTAGCAGAGGTCTTTTAGATCTGATGTCCATTTCTTTTATCGGTAAATTTGGAAAAAGGCCGATGCACTTTTTTGGCAGTATAGGAATGATCTTTTCTATGATAGGTACTATTTTTCTACTCGTCCTGACCATACAGAAAGTGATATACAAAATAGATGGAATAGCAAGTAGACCTTTATTCTTTTTAGGCATGCTACTCATAATAGTCGGTGTACAACTATTTATTGCTGGTTTTCTCGCTGAGATGATCTCCAGAAATAATCCGAAGAGGAATGACTATTCCATAGCTGAAAGAATCTAAGATGTCGAGAAAGGTAATTTTCATAGGACCCGCTTATCCTTACAGAGGTGGTATAGCGGCCTTCAATGAGAACCTAGCAACTACTTTTCAACAAAATGGCTGGGACTGCAAGATATTTACCTTCACTCAGCAGTACCCTAACCTACTCTTCCCTGGTAAGAATCAGTTAACCACAGAAGATCCTAAACCGAATTTGACAATCAAGCGCGGCATCTATAGTACCAATCCGCTCAACTGGCTCCGTATGTCCAAAGAGATAGTAGCAGAGCAGCCCGAACTGGTTATTACCCAGTACTGGATGCCTTTTATGGCACCAGCTTTTGGGACCATACTGAGAGGGATAAAGAAAGCCCTCCCGCAAGTAAAAATCGCCACAGTCGTCCATAACTTCAAACCCCACGAAAGCCGCATAGGAGATAAGCAACTGAATAAGTACATAACGAATAGAACAGATATGCTTATCTGTCTCTCAGATAGTGTGCAAGCAGAGATAGAAGAATCAGTAAAAGACAAACCGGTTGTGAAACTCTTTCATCCCATCTATGATCACTACGGGACTGCCATGAGCCAAGCCAAAGCCAAGGACTTATTGGGATGGGAAGAAGAGACGCAGTATCTCCTCTTCTTCGGCCTCGTACGAGCTTATAAGGGAGTAGACTTGTTACTAGAAGCCTTGTCTTTTCTAAGAAGTGACTATAATTACAAGCTGGTAATCGCTGGAGAATTTTACGAGAAATACGAAAACTATCAGAAAATAATAGAGCAGCACAATCTGGAAGAAAGAGTCGTCATCAGAAATGAATACATCCCTAATGAAGATGTGCCTAAATTATTTTGTGCTGCAGCAGCTATCGTATTGCCTTACAGAACAGCTACCCAGAGCGGTGTCGTTCCTATAGCCTTACACTTTGAGCGGCCAGTGATCGTGACTAAAGTAGGGAGCCTTTCGGACATGATAGAAAAGCACAAGCTAGGCCTCGTCTCAGAAGCAAATCCTGCTGCTATAGCCGAACAACTAGATAGCTTCCTCTCCTCCAAATCAGAAATAAAATCTGACTTTGAGCACATAAAAAATGACCTGTCATGGCATGCCTTTTATCTTTCCCTCATTACCCAAATAGAAGCATATGAAAGCTGATCTACTAAAAGATATAAAGGATCACAATGCACTCATCAGAAAAATAGAAGCAGATGAATCGCTGCTGAAAAAAGTAGAGCAAGCAACGAAGCTCATAACAAAAGCTCTCAAAGCCAATAAGAAAATTCTCTTCTGTGGTAACGGTGGCAGCGCTGCAGATGCGGAGCACCTTGCTGCAGAGCTCAGTGGCAGATTCCTTAAGAATCGCCCACCACTTTATGCCGAAGCACTACATGTCAATAGCGCCGCCCTCACAGCTATCTCCAATGATTTTGGTTATGATAAAATATACGAACGAGTGCTAGAAGGAAAGGGAAAGAAAGGCGACCTACTCATTGTTCTGACTACCTCTGGTAAGTCCCCTAATATTCTAAAAGTCATAATGCAAGCTGCAAAGATGAATATCAAGGTCATCGCACTTACTGGTGCCACCTCTTCAAAAGCCTACAACAAAACCGAGCTCCATATCTCCATCCCTTCTAAAAAAACACCGCGTACTCAAGAAGCTATGATGCTCATCGGACATATCATCTGCGGAGCTGTAGAAAATCGCATGTTCCCATGAGACATGAAACAAATAGTCTAGAAACAAAGGATGGCCTCGTTCTCCATACTAATGCATGGCAGACCGACTCCCCTATTGCTGATATTCATTTTGTACACGGCTTTTTCGAACACAGTGGGCGGTATGAAAGAGAAGCCCATTTTTTTAATAATCAAGGATTTGATTTCTATAGCTATGACCAGAGAACGCATGGTCTCTCCGCTGGTGAACCCAGATCCTTTGTAGCTTCTTTTGATGATTACCTAGAAGATTACAAGCACTTCCTATCGTCCACAATAAAAGAAGATAAACCCTACTTCCTATTCTCACACAGCATGGGCGGGCTGGTTCTATGTTCTTATCTTTTAGATCAAAAGAAACTGTCTGAAAACTTTAAAGGCGCTATTTTCTCTGCTCCACTTATTATGCCAGATAAGAACACTGCTCCGCTCTTACAAAAACTATCAGGTGTCGTAGGCACTCTTTTCCCACGTCTCAAAGCCGTCGCTATAGATGCTAATGCCGTTTCTAGAGACCCCGTAGAAGTAGAGAAATACAAAAGTGATCCGCTCAATTATACCGACAAAATGTATGCTGGCTCAGGCTACCAACTGCTCAAGCAGATGAAAGAGGTACAGAATAGGCTCCATGAGTTTACACATCCCTTTCTTGTACTACATGGTACGGATGATAAGCTAACAGAAATCCATGGCAGTAGACACTTGTATAAAGCTGCAGCTTCAGTAGATAAAGAATTTATAGAACTACAGAACTTCAAGCATGAAATAACCAAAGATCTGGGCAAGGAAGAAGTGCTGAACACCATTTTATCATGGATGCAAAAAAGAATCTAAACATGAGATATCCACTCATTATTATAAGTTTTCTAAGTCTTAGTTATTGGAGTTGCAAGAGTAACACCAAGACTGCACCTGTCGCAGTCGACTATCTTTTCCATCATGAACTTCGTGCTCCTACCCAGCCCATAAGCGTTTCCACCCCTGCTCTCATACTAATGCATGGCTACGGCAGCAACGAAAAAGATCTTCTAACCCTAGCTCAGCACATAGACCCTTCAGTACTTGTGATCTGTCCCAGAGCACCTATCACCCTCATGGAAAACAAATACAGCTGGTATCCCCTGAATAGAAAAGGAGATGACTGGGCTTATGAGGCGTCAGAAGTGCTAGCAGCAAAAGATAAGCTACTAAAATACATCACACAGCTAGAAAAAGGCATGGGCATAAGCAGTGATAGGATCTGTGTAGGTGGCTTTAGTCAGGGTGCTATAATGTCATTGACAACGGGTCTTTTGCATCCTTCTGAGATAGGAGGTATCATTTCACTGAGTGGAGAATTGTACCCAGAAATCGCTCCATCTATTTCTGCTCTGCCCGCCCTTAAAGACCTCAAGGTCTTTATATCTCATGGCCTAAAGGACCAGGTTTTATTGCCCGAACCTATGAAACAAACTGCTACCCTCCTACAGAATAAAGGTGTAAAAGTCACTGCTAAATGGTATCCCTCTGCACATACCATCAGCAATGATAATTATAGAGACCTACTCGCATGGATAAAGCAAAACATGCTAGTCCACTAAGTCTCTAATGATCTTAGGTCGGTTATATTCAGAAAACAAGGAAGAGTACTGGAATGTGCTGACACATGGTGCTGGGCTTATTCTGGCAATTTGTTTTACGATCATCTTGGGATTGGAAAGCAGTTCTACAGCAGCGTTTTCAGTTTTAGTTTTTGGGATGAGTTCTATCTTAGTCTATGCGACCTCTATCATTTTTCATTTACATTGGAATAGACCTAAAAGGAAATTATTTCAGAGTATAGACCACATTAGTATCTTCTATCTGATTGCAGGAACCTATACGCCATTCTTACTCTTGTCATTGGAGGCAGAAGTGGGCAGAAGGATGCTCATTATCGTTTGGTCTATCGCTCTTTTCGGGACCATCTATAAGATCTTCTTTACAGGGAAGCATGCTAATTTTTCCTTGGTACTTTATGTGCTGATGGGCTGGACTTGTTTGTTGGAATATGGTGCATTCATTGCAGCCATGGACTATTATACGCTGTGCTTGTTAGCACTTGGTGGCCTATTGTATCTGATAGGTATCATCTTCTTTAGAAAAGAAAAGATGAAGTATAATCATTGTATATGGCATGTTTTTGTTGTCGCTGCTAATCTAGCGCATTGTGCTGCAGTCTATTCGATACTATAGACCACCAGTGTCAGGAAGAAAAGGCCTTTATTATCCTACGGCATCTTACTTTAAAACCCGCACTCCCATGAGGCATATACTCATGGACCACAGCTAGTAGTTCTTCTTGCAATTCAGGATAGGGCTTTGCAATTTTCTTCAGCACAGTCAATGAAAAACATCTGACTGCTATCGGCTGCTTCAGATCCAGCACATAAGCCATACACTTATCATACAGTGGTCCTTCTAGTTCCTCAGGGATAGCTATATCAGCAAATATTCTTATGGTATTTCTTACCACAGCGTCATGCTGAGCATTATCCAGTTCGTGGACCATTTTACTGAGGTAAGGAGCGATGAGTTGGGGTTGCTTAGATCCTATATGGCCTATGGGCCATGCTGCCCGCTGTCCGTAGCGCCACTTTTCATGAAAGAAAAAATCCATCAGAGCAGCCATGCGCGGCTGCGAGCTCCCTACATAAGAGATAATCTCATTTCGTATGGTTGTAGAATGCCCTGCATCTAGAAGTGCTTGTATTTTCTCTTTGATCTTCATGGATTCATATAGAAATTTTAATATATAAAAGAGGCTAATATATTCGGTTTATTCCTTTATAGATATATCTTTGTCAGCTTTCCCAAGATGTTTTAGTTTCCTTTAAGTTTTCTTCATCCCAAAAACAGTCGATTTTGAAATTTGGATGTAGAAATGAGAGAGATTAAAAGGCACTTAATAACAGCAGCGCTTCCTTATGCCAACGGACCTTTACACATCGGTCACCTAGCAGGCGCCTATCTATCAGGGGATGTCTATTCACGTTTTTTAAGACTATACGGAAAGGAGGTACTATACATCTGTGGCTCAGATGAGCATGGTGCGGCTATCACCATGAAAGCTATAAAAGAAAATAGTACACCACAAGCAATAGTGGACAAGTACCATACCCTCTTCAAGGACACCTTCGATAAGATGGGTATCAGCTTTGATCAGTATCATAGGACATCTGCGCCCTTGCATCATGAGACTTCTCAAGATTTCTTTAGAACGCTACACCAGCAGGGAGAATTTATAGAAAAAGAAACCGAGCAATATTACGACCCTGTTGCAAAGCAATTTCTTGCTGACAGATATATCAAAGGCACTTGCCCCAAATGCAATCACGATGCTGCCTATGGAGACCAGTGTGAAAACTGTGGCAGCGCACTCAGCCCCACAGAACTCATACAGCCGCAGAGCACCCTGAGCGATGGTAAGCCTGAGATGCGAAAAACAAAGCACTGGTACCTTCCTTTAGATAAATACGAAACCTGGCTCAAAGAATGGGTCAATGAAGGAACCCTAGAAGGCAAGCAACTGCACTATCCAGAAGAATGGAAAAATCATGTGCTGGGCCAATGTAGATCTTGGCTAGACAATGGACTGGTTCCACGAGCTATGACTAGAGATCTCAGCTGGGGAGTAGATGTGCCTCAAGAATTAGCAGGTGCAGAAGGCAAGAAACTCTATGTATGGTTAGATGCCCCTATCGGCTATATCTCTTCTACTAAGCAGTGGGCTGTAGATAATAACAAAGACTGGAAAAGCTACTGGCAAGATGAAGAGTCTGCGCTGGTCCACTTTATAGGTAAAGACAATATCGTTTTCCACTGTATCATCTTCCCAGCTATACTTAAGGCGCATGGAGACTTTGTACTTCCTGTCAATGTACCTGCCAATCAATTTATGAATCTGGAAGGAGATAAAATTTCTACATCTAGAAACTGGGCCATATGGGTGCATGAGTACCTAGAAGATATGCCAGACAAAGAAGATGAGTTGCGCTATGCCCTTATCAAGAATATGCCTGAGCAGAAGGATAGCGAATTTACTTGGACAGGCTACCAAGAAGCCAATAACAATGAGCTGGTTAATAATCTGGCCAACTTTGTCAATCGTGTAGTCGTACTGACGAATAAGTATTACGAAGGCGTTGTCCCAGAATTTGATGAAGATCTAGATATAATAGGTGCAGAGAGCGAAGATGACATCAGTTTCCATGATGGAGAGATGCTAAGACTCTTTGATAATGTAGATGCGCTTTGTGCCTGTATAAGAAAATTTGATTTTAGAGGTGGCCTGAAAATGCTGATGGAAATCTCTTCTCAAGGGAATCAGATCTTACAGTTCAATGAACCTTGGAAAACCGTGAAGACGGAGCCTGAGAAGGTTAAGGTTGTAATGAACCTCATGCTGCAATATGTAAAAGTATTTAGTGTTATAGCTAGACCCTTTATGCCTAAGACTTCTGATAAGCTTTGCGACTTACTCAATATAGATAAGCTGAAAGAAGAAGGAGAACTTCTAGAGTTATGCAACAAGCTAGCTGAAGGAGAGTTGCTTATAGAGGTAGGCCACACTATCAGTAAGCCAGAGCACCTATTTAGCCGGATAGATGATGAACTCATCCAGCAGCAAAGAGACAAACTAATGGCCACCAAAGAAAACATACAAGCAGCTATGCCCGCTAACCCTATCAAAGAGACCATTCAGTACGATGATTTCATGAAGATGGACCTGAGAGCAGCGACTATTATTGAAGCCAAAAAAGTAGCCAAGGCCGATAAGCTACTGGAACTGACTTTGGATGTAGGCTTTGAGCAGCGGACAGTTGTGTCTGGCATTGCCCAGCATTTCAGCCCAGAAGAAGTAACAGGCCAAAAAGTTACCCTACTCGCCAATCTGGCTCCTAGAAAAATAAGAGGAGTAGAATCTAAGGGCATGATCCTTATGGCAGAAAATGAAGATGGGGCACTGAAATTTGTCGAGCCGGGAGATAGCGAGAATGGGGCTGGAATAAGCTAGACTATCGAATATCCAAAGAATCACCTAACTTTATTACTCAAGCTATAGCTATGAGACTACTTGTTATTATTTGGATTTTACTTTTAAGTTATAATCTAAAGGCTCAAGTTGATTTGGGATTGCACATTCAGCATTTTGACTTTGAGGACTTTTGGAATCATGATGGTACACCTATACACAACGAGCTCAGACTGGATAGTACAGTAAGAACTACTCAAAGTTCTTTTAATGGAAATGGCTATGAATGTAACGGGTATTCTTTCACCTATGAAAATTGCCAACTAGTTAAAATCATCCATAACAATGAAGGCGTTTGGCCGAACATATCAGAAATAGAATGTCTAGGAAATTTAGATGGTGGTAGTGCTGTTTTGACTTACGAAGAAGATAGAGTAATCAATTCCAATGCTAAAGGATTTACATTCTCAGAAGCTTATGAAACCACGAATAGTTATGAATATGATAGTTTAGGTCGAGAGACTTTACATGCATACAAGAGAGAATCCTCAGTAGTAACCCCAAATAGTAGTCATAACTATTCAAAAAGAACTAGCTATAATAATGCTGGAAAAACGACTAGTATCGCATATAATTATGGAAACGCTGTATACTTTCATTACGATAGCTTATGTAATTTAATTTCAAGCAATAGTCATTTTGAATTTTCGGATTGGTATGAAAATAAAATAACTGACAGCTACTCCTTTTACACTTACCCTCCTAACTCTATAATCAGACTGGATAGTACCCATATCATGAGAATAAGAGAAATAGGAGCACCTATCCAAGACACTACATACACCATTATTATATCTAGAAATGAACAATTATTTGATAACGAAGGGAGAGTAATAATTGATGCTACCGAAATGACTATAAATGGAGAACCGCATTCTAAAGAACTAACTGAAACAAGTTACTACTTGACCGATGATGGCAGCATAAAAGAAGAAATAAAATATAGTGGAATTGACAGCCTTATTCGAAATGAAAGTAAGTTATGGTATTACAATGACGATGACTTATTAGTAAAACATCAAACATTCGATGACACAGATGATTCAAATCTAGTAAATGAAATCATATGGCAATACAATGCTTATGGCTTACCCATACTTAGACAAAGTGAGTCTAGTACTTATGAGTATTTCTATGCATATAGAGTAGATGAAAATCCTGTTACTTGTGCGGAATACAGCTCTGTTAAAAATATAGCTACCTCTTTCTCCATCAGCCCAAATCCCTCAGATAACAGTTTCATTATCAAAAACGAAAGAGAATTCAGGAAAGCATCTTACTTACAGATATACGCTTTAGATGGTAGACTTATGCATAGCCACTTCTTCTCTGGATCAGAAGATAATTATGAATTTGGAAATGAATTACAAAGAGGAACTTATATTGTGGTACTCTTTGAAAATGGACAGCCTTCTTTCACTCAGAAGGTGATAAAGATCTAGTAGAAAGTAAGCTTTACTTTGACCTCAAAAACCTATAGCCCCCCTTCTCAGCTCCCCACACTTGCTGACCCGCTACATCAAAACCCTGATCCCAACTCATGATACTGTTCTCTCTGATCTTGACCATAGAAGTAGCATAACTAGCACCCCTCATGGTACTCTTACAATGATCCATTCTAGTAGATCCCGAATAAGAACCATCAGCATGCTGTGCGAGATAGACAGCGCAGCCTTCCTTCTCCTCCATGAGCTCCTCTCCAAACTGATCAAAGAATAAAGGCTCTGCCCACTTTCCTATAAAACGATCAGGCTCAACCAAAGTAAATATGTGACTCTCAAAGCCGCCCTTACCATCAGAAATCAATTTATAGATGCGCTGTCTGTATGGTTTCTGCTGGTCTGAAGTCAAGGCTTGTTCTACATAGAGATACTTATCCTCTTTTGCTGTCCATATGGGATACATGTGCAGACTTATATCTAAGTAGGTGGTATCCTCTTTGGCTTGCGCAGCACTGGTAAAGGAACCAGTCATGGTTTTTACTAAGGTCTTGACATCTGTAGATTTCGTGACTTGGTCAAATACTGTGGAGCCAGTATTTGATCGAACTTTAGTTCTTTTTGGTGTTTTCGAACTAGTCTTACATCCTGCTACAATAAGTAGTGCACAGCAAAGACCCATACCTAACAATGCTCTTAGGCTCTTCATTCCCATATTGTTTTTCATTACAGCGCAAAGCTAAATAACCTACGCAATTCTTTAGACTCCTAAAGCAGAAAAGGACACTTCTCCTGTGCAATTATTTTACCGAAGAAGGTCTTTCATACTCAGCTATCTGTATCTTCGTTATAACGTATATGTACATACCCAAAGTTCATAAAGGGCTCTCTAATTCGGCCGCTATCCAGTTTGCTCAAAAGTACAGCTTTGCTCTGCTCAATTCTATTATTGATGACCAAATTGAAAGCTGCCATTTGCCTTTAGAAATAGAAGAAAAAGAGGGTCAATTAGTCATTACGGGGCATATAGCTCGTGCAAACAAACTAAGTGAAGCCATACTAGGTCAGAATAGTGCCACGTGCATCTTCTCAGAACCACATGCCTATGTCTCATCCTCATGGTATAACCATGTCAATGTACCCACCTGGAATTACATTGCAGTGCATATGATAGGTAAGCTGCGCAAACTTGATGGTAAAGAGTTATTGAGGTCTTTGGAGAAAATGGTGGAGCACTATGAAGAGGGACGGAAAGACAGGTATCGTATTTCAGATATGTCAGAAGACATGCTGGTAGCACATCTTCAAGGATTGACTGGATTTGAGCTGGAGGTCATAGAAGCAAATTACAAACTCTCTCAAAACAGAAATGATACTGATTATAAAAATGTAATCAAGATGCTCATGGATTCTGACAACAACTGGGAACAAGAAATCGCCAAAGAAATGCTAGCCCTCAGACCATCTTTAAAATGAGAACAGCACCAATTCTATGCATGTTACTACTCAGCTTTTGGGCTGGAGCACTTTCTGCTCAGCTCTCTAATGCTGCTACCATCTCTATCCTCACATGTAGAGCTGGAGATGAGGTAGAAAACATTTTTGGCCATACGGCTATAAGAGTTGTAGATCCTGCTACACGTAAAGATGAAGTCTATAACTACGGCACTTATGACTTTAACAAGCCAAACTTTATGTGGAAGTTTCTTAGAGGGGAGCTAGAATACAAACTAAGTGGCTCCTCCTTCAATAATTTCATAAGAACTTATCAGTATCAGAAAAGATCTGTCTTCGAACAAATACTCAATCTAGACAGAGGACAACGCAATAAGATATACAATACGCTACAAGAAAATTATAAGCCAGAAAACAGAGAATACATCTATGAGTTTTTCTTTGATAACTGTTCTACCAGAGCTAGAGATCTTGTAGCAAACAACATCATAGGCTTAGATTTTCCTGAGACAGTGACGAGACCCCTTAGCTTCAGAAAAATGTTGGACCAGCATAACTACACCATGCCGTGGACAGACTTTGGAATGGACTTGCTGGTAGGGACGGTTGCCGATCGAGCAGCGTCAGTTTCTGAGCAGATGTTTTTACCAGAATTTCTATTTGACAATTTTGAGCGCAGTTCTATAATGCATGAGCCACTAGTCTCTAAAACGCAGCTCATTGCAGATTACGAGAAGGAAGCTAAGCAGAGAAAGAGAATTCCCTTCTTTACCCCCGCCCTCTTCTTCGGCTTGTTATTATTGCTAGAAATCTTTTTCCTTATAAAGGCCACTAATTCAAAATGGCTGACAGCTTATGACAGCGTCTTATTTTTTGCTCTAGGCCTAGGTAGTTTGATCTTATTCTTTATGTGGTTCGGTACCATCCATATTACAACTAAGAGTAATCTCAATGTCTTGTGGATGAACCCTTTATTCTTATTTATGGCCTTCAGTAATAAATCTTGGCTTCAGAAAGCTTGTCTGTTACTACTTACTATCAGTCTATTTGTCGCTGCATTTGTTCAGGATTACCACATCGCTGCTGTACTTATTATACTCATTACTTTTATGAAGCTTTTGCGCTCATTATCTGCTTACGAGGCCCTTAGACAAGCATAATATTCCTACAGACTGCCTTTTTGGCTTATCATTATCTCAGAATCACCTTAAATGTCAGAAAATGAAGCCCTTTCATGGCTTGGTATGTATATTGAAGCACAAAAGGAAAGAAACTTAGATTTATGTTTAGAGATTTGGTAATGCCTGCTTTTTTGGATGATATAGGGGATAATGAAATATTGCCGTATATGTCTGTGACTGATGAAGATGATGAAGATCCCAGTAAAAGAAAATACCCCTCTAACCTTCCGATACTTGCACTAAAGAACACAGTGCTTTTTCCAGGAGTGGTTATCCCTATAACTGTAGGCCGATCAAAGTCTGTCCAGGCCGTCAAAAAAGCTTATGATAGCGATAAACTGATCGCTGTATTCAGCCAAAAAGAAGTAGAAACCGAAGAGCCAACCGCCAGCGACCTTTATGAAATAGGAACAACCGCAAGAATAATCAAGTTACTCACCATGCCAGATGGGAGTACCACTGCTATCCTCCAAGGCACTTCTAGAAGTAAATTACTACAGCTTACACAGCAAGAACCACATCTAGAAGGAGAAATAGAACAACTTCAAAGTGAGATTATCACTGACATAGAATTTAAAGCGACCATCTCTAGTATAAAAGATACAGCTAAGAAGATAATAGATCTATCTCCTCAGATTCCTAATGAGGCAAACCTCATGTTACACAACATAAAGAGTGATGCTTTCTTACTGAACTTCATTGCGTCTAATCTCAATATCAGAACAGGAGAAAAACAAAATCTACTAGAAATAGAACAGCTTGCTGAGAAGGCAAAGACCATCCACAAAAAAGTAGATCAAGAGCTACAGATGCTAGAGGTCAAAGGCCAGATAGAATCGAAGGTAAGAGGTGATATAGAACGACAGCAAAGAGATTACTTTCTAAATCAGCAACTTAAGACTATTCAAGATGAGCTGGGAGATAATCCTCAGAAGGAAACCATAGAAGAACTAAAACTCAAAGCGGCCGACATGAAGTGGCCAGACTACGCCGCTAAGCACTTTGAGAAGCAGCTAGCTAAAGTGCAAAGGATAAACCCACAAGTAGCAGAGTATTCTGTCACTCTAAATTATCTAGAGCTGATGCTAGACCTACCATGGGAAAATTATACTGATGATAATTTTGATCTGAATAATGTTTCCACAGTCTTAGACCAAGATCATTACGGTCTAGAAGATGTCAAGGAAAGAATCATGGAGCACTTAGCCGTTCTCAAGCTTAAAGGTGACATGAAAGCTCCTATCATCCTGCTGGTAGGCCCGCCAGGTGTCGGTAAGACCAGTCTCGGTAAGTCTATCGCCAGAGCACTGAAGAGGAAATTTATCAGAATGTCTTTAGGAGGTGTCCATGATGAAAGTGAAATCAGAGGACACAGAAAAACCTATATAGGTGCGATGCCCGGCAGAATAGTACAGTCATTAAAAAAAGCTGGCTCATCCAATCCTGTATTTATCTTGGATGAAATAGACAAGGTAGGCAAAGACTTTAGAGGAGATCCTTCTTCTGCACTGTTAGAAGTTTTGGACCCTGAGCAAAACTCCACTTTCTATGACAACTATCTAGAGCTAGATTATGATCTTTCTAAGGTCATGTTTATTGCCACTGCTAATTCCCTTAATACGATCCAGTCTGCTTTATTAGATAGGATGGAGGTTATCCAAGTAAGCGGTTATTCTGTAGAAGAAAAAATAGAGATAGCTAAGACCCATCTAGTGCCAAAGCAAATAAAAGAGCATGGCCTCAAGTCCTCTGATGCTAAAATCTCCAAAAAGACGATGGCTAAACTCATCAAAGAATACACTAGAGAATCTGGGGTGAGGTCATTGGATAGAGAGATAGCAGGCGTCATGCGTTATGCGGCTAAAAATAAAGCGATGGAAATCGCTTATGATAAAACTATCAAAGAGGAAGCACTGCAAGATATTCTAGGTCCAGCTAAGTATGCTTCAGACAGGGATGCCACAATAGGTACACCTGGTGTAGCCATAGGGCTGGCTTGGACGCAGGTGGGAGGAGATATACTATATATAGAAGTCAGCCTGAGTAAAGGGAAAGGCAAGCTGACCCTAACTGGAAATCTGGGTGACGTGATGAAGGAGTCGGCAACTACTGCCCTAAGCTACATCAAAGCCCACGCTGCAAATCTGGGTATTGACCCTCTCCTCTTTGAAGAAAATGACATTCACGTACACGTACCACAAGGTGCTATCCCTAAAGATGGTCCTAGTGCTGGGATCACGATGATGACTGCGATTGCCTCTGCTTTTAAGAAGAAAAAGATTAAGAGTAAATTGGCCATGTCAGGTGAAATTACCTTGAGAGGAAAAGTACTTCCAGTGGGAGGCATTAAGGAAAAAGTGCTGGCAGCTAAGCGTTCAGGTCTGACAGAAATCATTCTATCAAAGGATAATGAAAAGGACATTAAAAAGATAAAAAAGGAATTTATTAAGAACGTCGATTTTGTGTTTGTAGAAAACATGACTGAAGTTCTTAATCATGCTTTGAACTAAGGATAACATATTTGGGTTAAATTGCAGTTAAATAGCTGCTACACTTAATCTCAAAAAAAGACTTTTAGGTTTCTTTTAGGTATGAAACAAATAATCTCTCTTCTGGTAATTATTCTGGGCTGTAACTACGCCTTCGCTCAGACTGTAGACAAGGATTCGAGTCAGGTAATCCAGTTTAGTGGAGTGGTAGTAACTCAGGACGATCTGGGAGAAATGGTACCTCTACCCTACACCTCTGTTGCTATCATGGGCACAGATAGAGGTACCTATGCAGAGATAGATGGATTCTTTTCCATAGCGGCAAGGAGAGGAGACACTTTAGTCTTCAGCAGGATAGGTTTTGAGACAGTTAAGCATAGTGTGCCTGATTCTCTGGATTCCAATTTCTATTCATGGTACCAAGTGATGAGCATAGATGATGTCTTGCTACCTGAAGCGGTGATTTTTCCTTGGCCAAGTAGAGAACACTACAAGATAGAGTTCCTTGCCTTGGATATTTCTAATGAACTGAGACAACGAGCAGAGGAAAACTTAGCAGAAGAAATCCTTCAGCGTATGCAAAGTGCTGTAAGCCCTGATGGAGAAAATTCTTTTGAACTTGAGCAAGCTCAAAGACAAGCTGCCTATCAATATGCTGGCCAATTTAAGCCACAGAAAATCTTTGATGTCATCGCCTGGAGTAAGTTTATCAAGGCGTGGAAGAATGGGGACTTCAAGCGAAAAAAGAAGACAGACACAAGTAAATAATAGCGCACTTAGACTTAGACATATATAAATATTGTCACTAAAGCTGTGTAGCTTAACCCTATAAACTTTTTGATATGGCTAAAAAAATGAAATGCCTAGAATGCAAGATCGAAATCTATGGTAGGGTCGATAAAAAATTCTGTTCTGACCAATGCAGAACTTCTCACCACAATAGGAATAATTCTGATTCCAATAATTTCATGAGAAACATCAATAATATTCTAAGGAAAAACAGAAGAATATTAGTATCACTCAATCCCAAAGGAACAGCGAAAGTTAACAAAGTAGAGCTCTTAGACTTAGGTTTTAAATTCAGTTATTATACTAACGAATACAAAACCAAAGCCGGCAAAGTCTATAAATTCTGCTACGAGCAAGGCTATCTAGACTTAGGCAAAGGCAAGTATGCTATAGTCAAGCGTAAAGAATATGTAGATTAAATATCATTCGATTTGTAAATCATTAGAAATGAGACCATTCCTTTTTTATTCCTTACTTCTTTCCACTCTGCTTATCCTTTCATGCAAAGGAGAAAATCAGATTACTACCAAGAACAGTCCTGAGCCTGAAACAAAAGAAACCAAATACAAAATTTCAAATCCAGCTCAGAAAAATCCCAAGCCTACCTCCCCTCTAAATACAGGTGGTATGCAGTGGATGACCATAGATGAATTAAGTGAAATCAATTCTTCAGGCAGCAAAAAGTATCTTATTGATATCTATACAGAGTGGTGCGGATGGTGTAAAGTGATGGACAAGAAAACCTTCAGTGATCCCATAGTTCAAGAAAAACTAAAAGATCAATATCACCTGATAAAATTCGATGCAGAACGGAAAGAACCAGTAATCTTCAATGGTAAAACTTATGAGTGGCAAGCTGGTGGAAGAAAAGGGAGTAATGCCTTGGCCATAGAATTATTGAACGGGAGAATGTCTTATCCTTCGCTGGTCTATCTAGATGAAAACCTGAAACCCATAAAAGTGACCTCTGGTTATAAGAATCCAGAGCAGATGATCCAGGAATTGGAGATTATTACAAAATCTTAATAAATAGTATATTGTCTTATATTTCGTACCAAAAACAACAATAATGATTCGATTTAGCCTTTTTCTAGCCTTTTTTGCAGTGGTTTTTTCGCTTTCAGCTCAAAATGCAGAAAGTGTATTTGTAGACAAAAATTTCCTAGAGTGGTATGACAAAGAAATCAAAACCCTAGATGAGTCTATTGCTGCCATAAATAAAGGAGAATCCTATGTATCAGCTAGAACTCAATTGAAGAAGAGCCTAAGAATCATCAATACCAACTGCCTCAGCTTATTTGAAAAAATGTCTAGAGACTTGGATGAGGAAAAATTGGCCCCGCTCAGAGAAACACCTGTGACTGAGTCTGTACATACAAATGCACTAGATCGAAAAAATGCAAGATTAAGACAACACAACTCTGATAGATTTGATGAACTTAGAATGACGCAAGCAGATGTGGAGGCATTTTTGGATAACCTATCTAAGTTTAAGAATCTAGATGATGAGCTACAACACAACAAATACAACTTCAGAGAAACAGTAAATAGGTCATGGGCTAACCAACTAGAGCAACTTTCTAGTTTAGCGCACAAAAACAACCAACTTTTAAAAAGTAAATACAATTAATGGCATTCGAGACAGAAGGGACAATACACAAGATATTCGATACAGAGAACAAGACTGATAGTTTCAAAGCTAGAGAATTCGTTATCAAGCAAGAAGGTAACTACCCCCAGTTTATTAAGTTTCAGCTAACGCAAGATAGATGTGAACTAGTGAGTAACTATAAAGAAGGAGACAAAGTAAAAGTTTCCTTTGATCTGCGTGGTCGCGAGTGGAATGAAAAATATTTCACTAATCTAAATGCATGGAAGCTAGAAGGTGTTCAGGAAGAAGTGGGGGTTACAGGACCACCTACGGCCTTTGAACCAATAGAGGGAGCTAAAACAAATAGTGAGACATTAACAGCGGAGGACTTTGAGGATCTGCCCTTTTAAAGCAGCCTTCTAGGATTCTAAATCTTCTATCGCTTCTAGTAGCTGGGTGCCGTGGCTTTTGGTCACAACCTTAGAAATTATACAAGTTACAATCCCTTTTTCGTCTACAATGACCGAGGTCCTATATACGCCTTGGATTTCTCTACCCATAAATTTCTTTGGACCCCACAAGCCGAAAGCATTTATCATTTCTTTTTCAGTATCAGCAAGGAGATCGTACTGAAACTCATACTTTTCTATAAACTTCTTATGCTTTTTGGACTTGTCTGGACTAACACCAAAGATCTCATAACCTTTGGCGGTCAAGGCCTTATAATTATCCCTTACACTGCAGGCTTCTTTTGTACATCCTGGGGAGTCATCTTTAGGGTAAAAAAATAAAATATACTTCTTTCCTATGAGCCCTTCAGAGCTAATGAGCTCATCTTCTTGATTTAATAACGAAAAGGGAGGTACCTTTTCTCCTATAGCAACTATCATGACTATAAGACAATGATATTATCTTTTTGTTTAACGATTTGTAATTTTTATTAAACAAAGAAGATTTTAAAACTGCTTAGTGTAAGTCGTGACATTTTTACAATGATCCCATACATCTATTTGCAGGACGAATGGTTTCTGAGGCAGATCAGAAAAATCTGAAAATAACAAAAGGTCATTTTTCTTATCGAATGTCATCCTTATCCAGCTACCATTGACACTAGCTCGATAATTCAGTTCTTGTGCATAACCATCATCTATGAGATTATCAGTTATTCTAAACTTCCATGAACTGCTATAACTAGTTGAGCAACTTATCACATCTATGGAAGGGACAATATCATCTTTGTAAAGAGCAAAAGTCCCCAACTGATCTACCTGACCTACAAATTTTCCACCAATGGTATCTCCTCCAAAATGCACCCATCTACCCTTCTTATCTTTAGAAACGAAGGTGTATGAGTCGATATCAGAACTGGGTATATCACAAGAAATCTGATAATATCCATTGACTGAGGTGATGCTTTCACCTATGGTTATAGCCTCGCATTGCTGGTTATCCACTTTCACTTTCCCAGTGGTCATGGTAAGTTGAGTAGGGGCATAAAAAGCATTCTGAGGCATGCTTACTGTATAACTCCCTATGGTTCTCTGGATTGTAGAATCGCAGCTGACATGATTAGCTGGTCTTTTTAGAGGTGCCTCTCCTGCTATCTTAAACTGAATGATAGATTCATTTTTGTGCAAGTCGGCAACTTTTATTTCTATCGCTCTAGACTGCCCATCTGACAAATCTACTATACCATCAGTCTGAGTATCATAATAACTGAATGGATTACAAGCCTGACGATACATGAGATAGACCTTTTGGCCATGGTTCCACTGCCTTTCGTAATCCCAGAAGGCATTGATATATCTGGTCTCATTGAAAGAAAACTTATCTGCCTTCCATGAGAAAACAGTGCTACCATCTACCTTAACCTCATAAGAATAGACCCCATTCTTATTCCATGATCCATCCATCCTGTCATACATCTGTAAGCCGAAGCCTACCCTATCTGCACTGACGATCATCTCATTATCATATAGACTGTAACTGGGTCCCTTAGTCTTAAAATACTTAACCTCTTTTTTCTGCACCTCTCCTTCTTCTCCTACATAATGCAGATGCAGGCTCTCCAGTACAGGTGCCCTCGAGTCTGAAGGGCCTATACCTAGGCACTCAGGATTAACGGGTTCTTCCTGGGCCGTCTTTCTCAGTTCAAAATGAAGATGCGGACCAAACGATCTTCCAGAGTTACCCATCAGCCCTAGTTGTTCTCCTTTAGAAAACTGGAATAGACTATCAGGCAGATAGATGTCTACTTCGAAAGACTCTGTCTCATACTGAATATCCTTTATGAATTCCGCCAGTGGGCCAGCATACTGATGCAAATGAGCATATACAGAGGTATAGCCATTAGGATGATCAATGTACAAGGCATTTCCATAGCCCCCAGTTTGGATTTTGATTCTGCTTACATGGCCATCATGCACTGACTTGATGACATCACCTACTTGACCATTCGAAGATTTTATATCTATACCAGCATGGAAATGATTGGTCCTTAATTCCATGAAATTACCAGTCAGTTTTATCTCATGTTCTACCGGAGATACAAAACCCAGACTATCATTAATAAATCCAGCTACTAGAGCTTCCGAACCCAGCAGCCCTCCCATCAGCAATACCACTACTCTAATTAAATGCATGCTCAAGTTTCTCCTTTAATTCTTTGACTGCCTTCACAGGAAATATTTCATGTGCTAATATCTGGGCTCGATGCTCCTCTGTCTGTTTCCTAATTTCAGGATGTTTTCCGACTGCACTCAAGAACAACTTCTCTGACATGTCAACGTAGTAACGCAGTGCCTGTTCATTTCGAAGTGCCTCCAGTCTTCCTCTCGCGGACATATGGGTAAAATACTTATCCATTAGCGCTGTGATGCTAACTGTAGCCTCTTCGACAACTGAGGAATAAGATATGGCTTTGGCCTTCCAGGCATAATCATTTTCTAACATCAGCCTGAGAGCATTTTTATAACTTTTCAGGCTTTCCTCTGCACTTTTGAGCAGGGGCCCATCTGCTTTATTTATAACTAATAGATCCGCCATCTCCATAATGCCCCTCTTAATACCCTGCAACTCATCTCCTCCACCTGGTTGTAATAGCAGAACAAAACAATCTACTAAGTGCCTGACTGCATATTCTGACTGCCCCACGCCGACAGTTTCTATTATGATGTAATCAAAGCCTGCCCGCTCACACAACATGATAGCTGTGCTCGTAGCGTGCGCTATGCCTCCTAAGGCTAATGACGAGGCCATCGGTTTGATAAAGGAATGCTCATTGCCTATCAGATGATTCATTCTAGTCTTGTCTCCTAAGATGCTTCCCCTACTGACCTGACTAGTAGGGTCCACTGGAAGTATTGCTACTTTGGAGCCACTATGGGTAAGGTAATTACCGTAAGAATTGATAAAGGTACTCTTTCCGACGCCTGGAGAACCTGAGACTGCCACTCGTCTAGTCTCCCCGACAATAGGGAGCTGTTCCAACACTTCTAAAATAAAATCCTCGTCTGCAGCCAGTGGGCTCTCTGCCTTGGAGATAAGATAACTGAGAATCATTCTATCTGTACTGATACCAGCTAGGCATTCTTGGATAGAATAGCTTTTAGTTTCCTTCTTTCGAAAAATGGGATTTATATGTTTAGGGTGGTCTGGCATCAGAGCTTAAAGTTCTGAAACTGCAACCATCTTATCCTCTACTTCATGCACTAAAGAGACGTATTGGGGATCTCTTTTTGTCAGTCGATTCCTTGTGAGCGGGAGATCTACATGTATGTGCTCTACGATCTTAGAGGGTTGAGATTTAAGAATATATATATCGTCTGCTAGGTATACGGCCTCAGATATATCATGTGTTACAAAGACTATAGTGGATTGGAATTTGTGCCAGATGGACGTAAGCAGATCTTGCATCTTTAGTCTGGTCTTTATATCTAAAGCCCCAAAGGGCTCATCCATCAATAAGATCTTAGGGTTAGCAAGTAGGCTTCTCGCTATGGCTACTCTTTGGAGCTGCCCACCTGAGAGAC
>CALLAE010000066.1 GCA_938002665.1 uncultured Saprospiraceae bacterium
AGAAGGATTGGCTTTGACAAATTCATCTACAGTCATTTCTTCTTCGACCATAAAAGCCACCCGCTTAGGAGTCATAATATCTCTTACTGACATCTTTTCGAAGTTCAGTAAGTTGTTGATGATCTCAGATTCTTGAGCGGCTATAGCTCCGCTAGAAGCACCTACCTGAGTCATAGCAGCAAAATCTGCTCTGCTCAGCACAGACTTACTCTTGTCTTTTTTGAGAAACTTAGTGGTCAACTGACAGAGCCATACCAGAGGTGCTAGAACAGTTATAAGCACCTTAAGCATCTTAGTTGTAAAAGGTGCTAAACCTCTCCACCTATTTGCTCCTATGGTTTTGGGAATTATCTCTGAAAGAATCAAGATAAGTAAGGTCATGGCTACTGGAGTGACAATTGTCGCCATGAATGAAGCCCCCCACAACTGAGTAGCAGCTGCCCCTACACCGATAGCACCTGCTGTATGCGCAACTGTATTCAGGGTCAAAATTGCAGATAATGGCTTATCTATATCCTTTTTGTACTCTTGCAATAGCTTCCCTGTCGCAGTTCCTTTCTGAGCTTGCTGAGTGACATAAGATGGTGTTACACTAAGAAGAACAGCTTCTAGTATAGAACAGAGAAATGAAAACGCGATAGATATCGCAAACCAAAATATTAGAACTCCCAAAATTGAATAGTTTGTTAGAGAGCAAAGCTATATATAACTATTTCTAATATGAAGGGTTTTAAGTTTTAATCCACCATTTTTAGAGGTCTTCTCACAGCTAAAACCACTAAAGCAGCCAATAAAGCCTTAACTAGTGCCATTTGCCAAAAAGGATATAAGCCATACTCTAGAGCTTTTTCCCAGCCGAACTTATAAGTCAACTGGCCCAGGCCGAAAAAGAAGAGGATAATAGTGCCAGAAAACATAGCAAAGAAAACCCACCTAGAGGAGGAAATGTTTCCTTTGATAATCATAGAAATTGCTATTCCCGCAAACATAAATCCATACAAAAAACCTCCACTTGCACCAGCCAGCTTATCCCATCCTGCACTACCCTCTGCAAAAACTGGTAAACCCATCAGTCCTAGTAACAAATAGACCCCTATGATTAAGGCCGAAGACTTAGGTCTAAATAAACCTGCAATTACAAAGACCACCAAGCTCTGCGCTGTGAAAGGAATGCCTTTTTCAGAAATGGGAAGGGTAACGGAGATATAGGCAGAAGCTATAAGAAGTAGCAAAGCTAAGACCGCTCCTATGAGTGAGGCTTTATTCACTAGATGTTGCTTTGGGCAGGATCTCGAAGGTCTGTACTTGTTTGTTATTGTTGGCTACTACCAGGGTCTGCTTTCCTTCTTTCCCTTTTAAGAGGGCCATTTCTCTAACATCATGATTTGCAAAGAACCCTGATTCAGTGGTACTCATAGTTCTAAATTTTCTATTGCCCTCATTAAGTAATATCAGACCAGTGCCACTATCCGCTCTCGGAGTCTCCACTTCTGACATATACCAATTGCCTGCTATGATAAGGTCTTGATCTCCATCATGATCCACATCTGTTATCACCACATCTTGGATAGGAGCTAGCTGGGCTGGGTAAGGTAATTTCTCTGCTACCATCTCTCCACCCTCATTCCATAGAATCATGGAACTGAAACAGTTGGCTTTGTAGTGTAGCGCCCCTTCTAGGGCAGAGCCATAAATTTTGAATACATCAGACAGACCGAATTCCTCATACGAGCCTATCTCCTTCTTTAAGTCTGGAATCTGCTCGCTGCTACACTGAAATCCACGAACAGGGTACAAAGTCTCATCCGAGTAGTAACTCACGACTATATCCTGCACACCACTATTGTCAAAATCCCCAGCAAAAATCTCAAACGGCTCCTCATCAGAAGCCTGATATTTATAATTCTCTCCCAGATTTCCTAGCACATAATCCATATCACCATCCCCATCTAGGTCGCCTTCAGAAATAGAATTCCACCATCCGGTTAGTGCTTTTTTTAATGGTTTAGCAAGGGTCAGTTTTCCTTGCTCGTTCTCAAAAAATAGAAGGTCAGTCCACTCGCCAGCCAGCATCAGATCCGCATCGCCATCTTTATCATAATCTGTCCATAGAGCAGTGGTTATCATGCCTGCCTTTCTAAGTTCTGGTGCCATTTCTACAGTCTTATCTACAAAACCTTGTGGGGTATTCTCTAGTAAGTAACTATCTGGAGAAGATGGATACTTGCCATGTAACAATCTACCACCCACAAATAGATCTTCATCTCCATCTCTATCATAATCTGCAGCTGTCACTATACCTCCACTAGATAGAAATTCAGGTAGCATATTCTTTGCACGTGTCATTCTTCCTTTCCCATCATTTAAGTAAAGTCTATCCTGTAGAAATTTTGACTCTGACGGAAACTCATAACTACCACTGACCACATAGAGATCCTTGTCACCATCTCCATCTGCATCAAAGAAGGTAGCAGAGATATCTTCATACACCTTATCAGCTGCAAAGCTTGACAACTCAGAATAACCATTGGCCTTTCCAAGATAGATGCTGCCTGCCTGCCCTCTAGCTCCTCCTATATACAAGTCATCTATACCATCCCCATTCACGTCAGCAGAGCACAAGGCAGGGCCCAGCTGCGAGAGTAAGTGGGGCAGCAAAACTTGTACTTTGTAGTCATCTACATATTCTTCCTGATGTGTGAAAGCTAGAGTTTGGGCTGGCAATGCTTTCAAGCGTGGTACGGGCTTTGGAGTTGTAATAGCTTCAGTGCTCGCGTCTGTATCCGATAGGATAATAGTTGTACCTTTTGTTAGCTGCGTAAGGATTTGCTTCCTTCCATCTAGCCATTCTGCGATAAGCTTGACTGGTTCTTCATCTTCTGCAAAGCCAAAGTGCAAATAAGGTTCGCAAGAAGACTGAAATCCCCTGGTCACTTGCAATTCTTTGTATCGCTTTCCTTTAGTTGTTTCCAGAGTGACTTTGGTATTATAACCGTTCTTATTTCTAGCAGTTCCTTCAAAGGCGATCCTTAGGAAATTGTTATCATTCTTACGGTTTTCATATATGGAGGCTGGGTCATTAATATTATTGACGACGACATCTAGGTCGCCATCATTATCTAGATCACCAGTCGCCATACCGTGAGAAAAGCCCTCCATGTCAAAACCCCATTCCGAAGAAACCTTCTCAAACTTCAGCGCTCCTTTATTCTCGAAAGCATAATTTTTTAATGGGGTACTTTTCAGCAAGGAATTAGCTTGTGCAAAGGTCAGGCGGTTATTACTCTTTTTAGCTAACTCATTAGATTTTTTTGAGAAGTCTTTGTCTTGGGTATCTTTCAGCCAGCCATTGGCGACTAACAGGTCATCATCTCCATCCTGATCATAATCCCCAAACAGTGCTGCCCAGCTCCAGTCAGATTTGTCTATCCCAGAATAATGGGCAACATCAGAAAAGTGGCCATTACCTGCATTCAGATGAAGAGCATTGCGCATGTATTGATAGTGCATTCCATTATTCACCATATCAGAAAATCGCTGCATATCCATAGGCGCCATATTGGTCTTTTGGCGTAGGTTATCTTCCGAGAGCATTTCACCAGTAAATATATCTAGCTGACCGTCATGGTTGATATCCGCTACATCTACCCCCATAGCAAAGTATGAGCAATGCGGAAAATACTTCTCTAGGCTTTCCTTGAAAGTCCCATCTTTTTGATTGATATAATATTGATCACGAGGCTGGAAATCGCTAGTTACATATAAGTCAGTCCACCCATCGCTGTTGAGATCAGCAGCTACCACTCCTAGGCTATAAGTGTAGTTAAGAACACCTGCTTCCTTAGTCACATCTGTATAGACTTGGTTGCCATCATTTCTGTATAATTTATCAGACTCATAATGATTTGGCTGCTTCACTTTAGCTATCATCTCCTGGATAGGTTTTACAAAAGTGGAGGGATGATTGGCCAGATACAAGTCTAGATCTCCATCATTATCATAATCAAAGAAAATAGACTGAATCGTTTGGGAGGCATCATTTACACCAAAAGCGGCAGCTGATTCCAAGAAAGTATTGTCTTTTCGATTTATAAAAAGCAGGTTTTCTTTATCCTTCAGATTAGCGGACCATCCTGATCTAGAGACATAGATATCCATCCATCCATCAGAGTTGAAATCTACAAAGGTGACACCTGTTTTGTTCCCGCCATACTTAGCAATTCCAGCTGAGTCACTAATATCTTCAAACTGCATCCCACCCTTATTGAGATATAGTTTGTCCCTACCTTGAGTAGAGGTAAAATAGAGATCTTGTAGGCCATCATTATTTATATCAGCGATGCCGACACCACCTCCGTTATACAGATATACATATCTGTAATAATTAATTTCCTCATTCTCAGCTATTAAGTTATTGAATGTGACTCCACTGTGCTCTACCGCTACGTTTTTAAAAAGTGAGAAAGATTCACTTTTAGTTGGATCTGCAGAGCTAGAATCTTTTTGACATGCAGTCAAGGACAACAGTACTAGCAATACAATCAGTCTCAAAAAGGAAAACATGAATAAAGAGTTAAGTTGCTAATATAGGCACTAGCTCTAAAGAATGGTGCTGGCGTACAAAAAATACCGAAAGATAAACTTCTATTCGGCTCAACAATGCTATATGAAAGAGCCGAATTTCTATGTTGATAACTTAGGTTGTAATAATTTCCTTTGTTAAGAAAATGACTAAATTCGGGTTTGTCATTAGCTAACTAAAAGAAATTCATTTAGATAGTTATTGATTTCTCAAATCCATCAATTTCAAATAATATTTTGCAACTGAAACTGCAAAAGGAAATATAAGTTGATAATCATGTCAATAAAGAAAACTACTCTCTACCTTTTAATTCTTGCCTTTCTGTTTTCATGCAAAAATGAAGACCTCACAACTGCTAGTAAGACGAGTATGGTTAGTGCTAGCGGACAGCCTTCTGGTTTTGTAAATGTTCTATCCTCTAGCTCTGGTATCACTTTCAAAAATCAGTTGAAAGATGATCCTATGTCCGATAAAAATGTACTCTCCTTTCAAAATTACTTTCATGGTGCTGGAGTAGGCGTCGGGGATTTTAATAATGATGGCCTGGAGGATATTTTCTTTGCGGGTAACGAAGTTCCTAATGAGCTGTATATAAACAAAGGCGACCTAAAATTTGAAAAACTAGGTCCAGGAGCTGGGATCAATAAGAATAAAATCTGGGCGGCAGGTGTCTCTGTAATAGATATTAATATGGATGGCTACAAAGACATCTATGTAACTCAGCAAGGCCCTTATACACCTTCAGAAAGGAAAAATCTTTTCTATATAAATAATGGCGATCTGACCTTTACTGAATCAGCCGCAGCTATGGGTCTAGATAATCCTAATTATTCTACTCAAGCTGCCTTTTTAGACTACGATAAGGATGGTGATCTGGATTGTTACGTTATGGATGAATCCAAATATGCCATGGTCATTCTACAAACTATCTATGATGATCTGGAGGACGAAGACAATCTGCGTGCAGCTAGTGGACGATTGTATGAAAATACAGGCAACCTTAAATTCAAAGATGTAACCAAAGAAGCAGGTGTGCTTAATTATGGGTATGGTCTAGGCTTGGCTATCACAGATATCAATAATGATAACTGGCCAGACATTCTCGTCGTCAATGATTATACTGTTCCAGACTTTCTTTATATCAATCAGAAAGACGGCACCTTCAAAGAACAAGTCAAAGATTACACTAGACAGATTTCTTATTTCGGCATGGGCTGTGATGTAGCCGACATAAATAATGATGGACTCTTAGATATAGGTGTGGTGGATATGGCTGCTGATGATCACTTCAGAGATAAGACTCTAATGGCGGGTATGGATACTGAGGCATTTAAATATTATTTCTATGAGCTAGGCTATCAGCATCAGTATATGTTCAATAGTCTTCAGCTCAACAATGGGAACAATACGTTCTCTAACATTGCAGCGCTTGCTGGAGTGCTGAAGTCTGACTGGAGTTGGGCAGCCTTGTTTTCTGATTTTAATCTAGATGGTTATAAAGATTATTATATTACTAATGGCTTTAGAAGATACTCCAGAGATAATGATTTCAGAAAAATGATGAAGGAGATTAGAGACGCTAATAATAATACTGTTCCTCTTTCATACAGAAAAGAGGTCTATGCTCTTATGCCTGAAATTAAGCTAAAGAATAAGTTATTCATTAATGATGGTAAACTACATTTTGCAGACAACCATAAGGATTTCTTACATCCTGATATAGAGACTTATTCTTCTGGAGCAGCCTTAGCTGATTTTGATAACGATGGAGATATGGATGTGGTAGTTAGCAATATAGATCAGGAAGTAACATTACTCAAAAATATGGCTGTCGAAAAATCAGGAAGGAACTATATCAAACTAAGCCTTGGAGGACAGAATCCAGCTAAATACTTAGGGAGCAAAGTCTATATAGAAACTGAAGAGAAAACGCAGTTACAAGAGTATAATTTTGTAAGAGGCTATGAGTCTACTATGCAAGAGGTGCTAATTTTTGGGATAGGAACAGAAGACAAAATAAAGAACATCCGTGTCATCTGGCCAGATGGTAATGTTCAGAATCTACCAAACCAAACTGCCAATCAACATTTAGTAATAGAATACAAAAAAGAAGGTCAGTTTGTACCAGAAAAAAACAATATCACTGCTGGTGTATTGCAGCCACAGGAAACTTCAAAGCTAGGCTTAGACTATAAGCATACTGAAAATAGTTTTGATGATTTCGAAAAAGAAATTCTTTTGCCTCAAAAGCAAACCTATTTCGGTCCTGCACTGGCTACCGCTGATGTAAACAAAGACGGTCTAGATGATGTATACATAGGTGGAGCAAAAGGGCAGGCAGGAAAACTATACCTCCAGACTAGTGCAGGAACTTTTTCTCCTGCCCCCTCACAGCCATGGACTGATGAGGCACTGAGCGAAGATGTGGATGCTGTGTTTATTGATCCTAATCAAGATGGTAACTTAGACTTACTAGTCATAAGTGGTGGTAGTGGCGATATGGTAGGATCAGAATTTTGGTTAAAAGATAGATTCTACGCTGCTGATGGGTCTGGACAGTTTTTTAGAATTGCTAATGTCATTCCAGATCTCGAGACAGCTTCCTACGCAGTAGTAGCGGAGAACATTGATGATGACCCTGAAAAAGAGATACTCATTCTAGGTGCTAGTCAGCCAGGAAAATACCCACTGGTAGAGAAGTCCATACTTTATGACTATCAAGGTAAGAGCTTTGTAGATGTAACTGATACAAAGATTCCTGAGCTCAATAGTAAGGATGGCCTATTAAGGGATGCAGTCTGGGCTGACCTCAATGGCGACGGAACCAAGGACTTAATAACAGCAGGAGAATGGCAGAACCTCAGAGTTTTCCTTTCAGAAGGCGATCAATATAAGGAATCAGACAACTGGGGCACCACTGATAGAGAAGGCTGGTGGAGGAGCTTACATGCTGAGGATTTGGATGGTGATGGGGATATGGATCTTATTGCTGGAAACGTGGGTAAGAATTTTAAGCAAAAAGCAAGCAGGGAGCATCCCCTCTATCTCTACTCTAACGACTATGATGGAAATGGCACTTTAGATTGTGTGCTGGCTAAAGAATACAAAGACAGAATAGTACCAGCCAGGGGGCGAGAGTGCTCTAGTGAGCAGATGCCGTTTATCAGTGAAAAATTTGAAACCTATAATGCTTTTGCTTCTGCCAGTATAGGAGACATTCTAGGGAAGGAAAAAATAGATGAAGGTATCAAGCTAAAAGCCGTAGATTTCTACTCATACATACTATGGAACGAAGGCAATAAATTCAACTATGAAAAATTGCCTCCACTTGCTCAAACTTCTCCCGTCAATGATATCTTAGTCAGAGATTTTAATAAAGATGGAACTAAGGATATTATGATAGTCGGTAACGATTATAATACTGAATACGAAACGCCTAGGCTAGATGCAGGCAATGGACTGATCTTGATAAATAAAAAGAACAAAAAATTCGAAGCACTGACAGTAGCCGAGTCTGGTGTATTCTCTCCTGGAGATGCCAAAAAACTTAAAAGTTTAAAAGCAGGTAACAAAGAACTGATCCTTGTAGCGAATAATAATGATAAGTTAAGTATCTACTCAACCAGATAAATTAAGAGTTATAGATTTTATTGGCTAGGATCTTTAAAGTAGTTCCTTCCTTATCTGCTATGTATAACTTGCCCTCACCAAAATATACGTCGGAAGGCGCTTTGCTCATATGATCGAGCTTGTAAGCCAGCTTACCATTAGGCAGGTAAACCAGTATAGCTTTCAGCCCTTCATCACAGACAAAAACATGTTTGCCATCTGATGCAACTCCTGTAGGTCTCATCATCCCATCTTTAGTTCCAAAGCTACTCACAAATAGCCCTTCATTATCTAGTAACTGCACTCTACTGTTACCAGTATCAGTCACATATATTTTATTATTGGCCCATACTACTGCTGTAGGTGTATCAAACCCATCTTTACCAGAGCCATAAGAACCCCTTGTACTGAACTCTCCTTTTTTACTATAAATGAGTCTATGTTTTCCTTGATCTACTATCGTAAAATCATTTATACGTAGCCCATCAAAACAGGTGGGATGATTGAGTTCATAAGGAATATCAAATTTGAACATATCATCTAAAAATGCCCCCCCTCTGTACACGAAGATCGAATCCAAATCAAACATTGGCATAAGCAATTTGCTTGATCGCTGATTTATATAAGTTACCTTTAGACTATTAGTAAGTTCTGTAATATCCCCACTTTCTATATCCACCTGCAGAACCAAGTTTTGAATGGTATCCGTCAAGTACACATTAGTTAGATAGCTTGCAACTCCAACTGGCGAAAAACCTTGAATGGTTTGCTCTTTGACCAGATACCAATCTTCTTTCATGGGTATCCCTATATCTATTGTGAGTTCTTGAATCTTGGGCTGTTGGAATTTTTTCCTCAGTTCTTCTAGCTCATTTGAGTCTTGTTCATCAATAATGACCATCCTTCCATTATCAGCTTCTATAACCTTTTGCTTGTGCTCACCTAGCGACTCAGAAGCACTCTCGACCCTTGCCTTTGTAGGATCTACGACACAGGACTGTAGTAATAAAACTATAAACAAAAACAAAACAACTCTCATATTCAATATCTTTAATCAATTTAGTGGTGATGATATGTCCTGAGTGAGATTTATTAAACTTCACAGATTTAATGATCTGCTCTTCCCATTCTTCAGCTCCTTCCACTAACTTATATCTTTTATTAGCCAATAGGTCTTCGTAAGTCTGTTTCTCTCCTGAGGTAATCAAGATACTACTGAATCAATGACCTAATACTTCACAGATCCTTGCCACCATTCTTTTTTCTAGCGTACTTACTTAGCTCCACCCTATGGCTGCTCTAAGTAAACATCAAAAGCTTTTCTGAGCCTTTCTTCAGAAGTAGAATTTACTATATTTATCATGGTATTAGTAAGAGTATTCAGCGCCAAAGTCGCTTTCTTATCATCGACTGATTTTTTCTTCAGCACACTTATCATAGTTTCTATAGTGTTAGTACAAGAGTACTTTTTAAAGTAAGTATTACTCTCTTCTAGGGCCATACTCTTAAGCACTTTGCTCGTCTCTACCATTCTTTCAGGCGCAGCAATCTTGGCTAATTTTCCATACTGTGCCATATAATTGAAAAAAGAAAACATGTTAACATCAGAAATATTTTTCTCAAAATAATCTAGATACTTAGGATCTTTAGAATCAGCAAGAATATCACCTATCGGCGCAAGCAATGGCTGGTGGTAATCCTTAATCAGCTCTTCTGCTAGTGCCAGTCCTTGCTTTGGATTTTTTCTATTCACTATATCTAGTGCGGCAGATATGACCTTATAAGACTTATCTTTTTGGACCAGCTCTACTGCCAGATCATAAGATCTTAATTTCTTGAGAGCAGCAGTCCTTACACCAGAATCTGCATCCTTTACGGCAAGATCCTTTAGCAGGTCTTCATCTCTCTCTACCACCAGCGCACCTATCCCCATCAGTCTCATGTCAGAAGATGGACTTTTTATAGCTTCTTTTACAAGATCATTTGCAATGGACTTTCCCTTAATCTTATTGAGCGCGATGTACTTATCTTCATACTCATCAGACAATTTGAAGAGCTTAGCATACTCCTCATCCGATCTCTTTTCTCTTGTTGTAGACAAGATATCATGTTTCCCATCTAAGACTACCACAGTAGGCAATTCGTCTCCTTCTACTTCTATCTCAAATTGCTGCTCTCTTTTATCCATCCAAAGATTTACATACTCTACCTTCCCAGAATCATAATACAGTGCCGCCTCAAAAGGCAACTTAAAAACCGCAACATTATCTTCTTCATCTTGAGTTTGCTCCACATCTATATAGACCCGACTTACTTCTGGATCTACTTCATACTCTACTTTTAATTGCGGATGCCCTTTATCATAGAACCATTGGTTAAAGAACCAGTTGAGATCTTCACCAGTCGTATCCTCGAAAGCAAGTCGTAGCTCGTGCGCTTCCACATCAGTATACTCATGCTGGGTAAGGTATCTGTTCAGAGAAGCAAAAAACGCCTCATCTCCCACATAGTTTCTAAGCATGTGCACGATCAGCCCACCCTTATTATAACTATGACCATCGAACATGTCTTCCTTATCATCATAGCCAAAATCTATCAGGTCATGTTTACCCCCTCTATCAGAAGTCAAGATATAACCATTCAGATCTTGTAATCTTTTTCTCTCGGCGGCCTCATGTCCATACTTATACTCTTGCCAGAGGTATTCTCCATAAGTTGCAAAGCCTTCATTAAGTGTAAGATTAGACCAGCTCTCACAAGTAACGAGATCACCAAACCAGTGGTGAATCATCTCATGTGCAACGATATCATCATTATTACCATCTAGTAATTCTCTAGAAGTCTTCTGTACAAAATCACCAAATACCACTGCACCTGTGTTCTCCATAGCGCCAGACACATAATCTCTACAGACTATCTGAGCATACTTATCCCACGGATAAGGATAGTCAAGAATGTCAGAAAAAAAACTGAGCATCTCTGGAGTATGATTAAAGATGGTAGTCGCATGTTCTTTGTAAGGCTCCTCTACGTAATAGAGTAATTCTTTATCCTTCCACTTGCCTTTCACTACAGCATACTCCCCTATCCCTAGCATAAATAGATAAGGTGCATGTGGCTTCTCTTGTTTCCAATGATCCGTTCTGGTTCCATCACCATTGTTAGAAGAACTAATCAGTAATCCATTAGAAAGGGTATTGAATTTATCATCTACTGTCAGTATGACTTCTTGACTACACCTTTCATTAGGCTTGTCTATAGTAGGAAACCATCGGCTATTATTCTCAGTTTCTCCCTGTGTCCATATCTGCTGTGGCTTAAATTTATTGTTGCTGTCCGGATTTATAAAGAAGAGACCCTTATTGGAGGTGATCGCTTGACTGCCACCAGAGGGACCCTCATTAGGCTTAGCAGTATAATCAATAGTTACTTTGTATTCTTCATCTCTCTTAAATGGTCTACCTAAGTCTATGTGCAACTTATGATTATCATAATCATAATTCAGGGCTTTCCCATTCATCTCAATACTATGCACATCAAAATTCTTAGCATCTAAGACTAACTGATCTGTGGTATAAAATACAGGACTCAGTGTCAGCTCTGTCACGCCTAACACATGCTGCTTAGCCCAATCAAAAGACACTGTTATCTTAGTATGTATGAGATCATGAGTTCTCGTCGCTGATGGTCTGTACACATCTTCTTCATATGCTGACTCACCCTTCTTTAAAGGAGGAGCAGTGACGAAAAGTGTATCTAAAGATTCTTCTTCGATCATAACGGAAGAAGTCATAGTATCTTTGGTAGATTTACAAGATGAGATCAATAAGAATAGACCAAACAAATAAACCAGATTAACATTTCTCATTATTATACCTTAAGCCTGCAAATATAGCTTTATAAGAGGCTTCACCTTGTCTTATAACTATCAGTTTTAAAAATGTTTCGACTAAAAAAAGAGATACTTGCTAATCAAGAGATTCTGACAATAAATCATGTTAACAGCAACAGTGCTTTCAGTATCATAAAATCACTGGGTGCTGCTCTGTTAAAACTAAGGTTAAAAGACAAAAAAACCAGTCAAAATATTCTAAAGTATTGGGACAATGAGACCACCTTTCTTGCTGATTACAAGAACAGATTTGGAGGTAGTCAGCTCTTCCCTTTTCCTAACAGACTAGCAGCAGGTACTTATTCCACGGCTGGAAATTCTTATCGCTTCGATCAAAATGATTTTGGAAGACCGAATGCCCTACATGGCCATCTCTATAACAAGAATTTTGACTTAGAAAGTTGGAATGCTGAGAAGGGATGCTTGGTTATGAGACATAGTAATGATGGGTCTGACCCTGCCTTCCCATTCAGCTACACGATAAGAAATACATTTACTCTAGCAGAAAATGCTCTACAAATAGAGACTAGGATATCTAATGACTCTAATGAAATATTTCCTTTTGGTTACGGATGGCATCCCTATTTCCAAATGGATGACCCTATAAACAATTGCTACCTTCAATTGCCTTCCTCAGCCATACTCTTGGTAGATGATAATATGATTCCAACTGGAAAATCTGAGCCCCTTACATCCTTTGTCCAACCAAAAAAAATCGCTGAACTACAACTAGATAATTGTCTATTAATCGATCAGAGCGAAACCATAGTAAAGCTGATGGATCATGAGAAAAAGCATTGCATCTCACTGGATATCAGTCAGTTCGATTACTTGCAAGTGTACATCCCTCCTGAGAGAAACTGTATAGCTATAGAGCCACAAACCTGCGCACCAGATGCATTGAATAATGGTAAAGGCTTGGCATATCTACAAGCCGGAGACTCTGAATTATTCTCATTACAAATCTCTTTCAGCGCCCTAGCTTAAGAGGAATAACTATCTTTAAGTACAACAACAAAACAAACGAAAAATGAGAACTGGGTTCATCTTATTGGCAATGATAATAATAGTTGCCCTTTCTGCATTATCATTTTTCATCAGCATGAAGTTTCTTTGGATACTGCTTGCACTGGCGCCGATACTTATTATCGGTCTCATGGATGCTTTCCAAACTAAATCCGCCATTAAGAGAAATTTTCCTGTCCTAGGGAGATCAAGGTTTGTAGCAGAGTGGCTGCGACCTAAAGTGTACCAATACTTCGTAGAGTCAGATACAGATGGTAGACCCTTCTCTCGTCTTTCCAGAAATATCGTCTACCAAAGAGCAAAAGGTGTCAATGATACCACCCCTTTCGGTACCCAACTAAAAGTATATGACGAAGGCTATGAATGGATGAACCATAGTATCAGTCCCGTAGATGCCCATGAGCTAGATGAGCACCCTCGTGTTACTGTAGGCGGACCATATTGTAAGCAACCCTATAGCTGTAGTATTTTTAATGTCTCGGCGATGAGTTTTGGCTCGCTGAGCAAGAATGCAGTCATGGCTCTAAACGGCGGAGCGGCCATAGGAAAGTTTGCTCATAATACAGGAGAGGGTGGCATCGCCCCTTACCATGATAAGTTCGGTGGTGACTTAATCTATCAGGTGGGAACTGGATACTTTGGCTGTAGAACAAAAGATGGGAATTTCTCTCCCGAACTCTTTGCTGAAAGATGCAAATCAGACAATGTGAAGATGGTAGAAATAAAGCTGTCACAAGGTGCCAAGCCTGGGCATGGCGGCATACTTCCTGCTAAAAAAGCCACCCCAGAAATAGCCAAAATAAGAAATATAGAACCCTATAAATCAGTTCTTTCTCCACCCTTTCACAAGGCCTTCAATACGCCGAAGGGGCTGTTAGAATTTATCCAAAAATGTCAAGAACTGTCTGGTGGAAAGCCTATAGGATTCAAGTTATGTGTCGGTCACAAAAGTGAATTCTTAGCTATCTGTAAGGCAATGATAGCTACAGGTATCAGACCAGATTTTATTTCGGTAGATGGAGGTGAAGGTGGCACAGGAGCAGCACCGTTAGAATTTAGTAACTCTGTCGGCACACCAGCAAGGGAGGGCCTTGCTTTTGTGTATAATTCTTTGGTAGGATTTGATCTCAAAAAGGACATCACCTTGATAGCAGCTGGGAGTATCATTTCAGGATTTGATATTTTTAAAGCGATTGCCTTAGGTGCAGATGCTTGTTACAGTGCTAGAGCTATGATGATGGCGGTAGGTTGCATACAAGCGCTCGAGTGCAATCATAATACTTGTCCCACCGGTGTCGCTACACAAGACCCCAAGCTTGTAAAAGGGCTGGACGTCACTGATAAAAAAGTCAGGGTGGCTAATTATCATAAAGAAACGGTCAAGTCCTTTGTGGAACTGATGGCTGCAGCAGGACTAGATCATCCAGATAAGATAAACAGGTCTCAGGTGTATCAAAGAATAGATCAGCATATCTCTAAGAGTTTCTACAAGCTCTATCCTTACATACCTGAAGGAAGCCTTCTTAATTCTGATTCTTATCCCCGAGGCTGGGCACAATATATGGCCCTTGCTGATCCTGAGAGTTTCAGGCCAAAATTTGATGTAGTATATATAGAAGAAGACTAGATAGTCATCAGATTGTTAATTACTTACGTATTATAAAAATATATAATTTGTATGTTAGCTTTTTAGTACCTTTGCAGGCTCTAAACAAAAGCTGTGATTGCATATCTAGAAGGAAAATTAACTTATAAGTCCGCTACTCTCGTACACTTAGATATAGGAGGTATGGCCTATGAGGTCAATATCTCACTGAATACCTACACCAGTATAGAACAACTAGACCAGACTAAGTTGTATACTCACCTGATTATCAGGGAGAACGATCACTCTATGTATGGTTTTCATACGGCAGATGAAAAGAAACTTTTCTCCATGCTACTTAGTGTAAAAGGTATCGGCCCTAATACAGCAAGGGTTATCTTATCATATATGACTCCCCCAGAGACGAGAGCCGCTATTTTGCATGAAAATATTGCAGCATTTAAGAAAGTAAAAGGTGTGGGTCCTAAGAGTGCTCAGCAAATAATACTGGACCTTAAGAACAAGATTGCCAAAGAAAGTTTGGAAGGAGAAAATATCCCTATTTCTGTGCCTTCTGCCATACGAGAAGAAGCTATTTCAGCGTTATTAGCCTTGGGTTTTCCAAGGTCTCAAGTTGGAAAAATGGTAGATGGTGTCCTTTCTAAAGATAGCAGCATTGACCAAGTTGAGATTTTGATAAAAACTGTACTGAGACAGCTGTCGTAATTTACTGACAATCAGAGTCTTAGAAAACTTAATTAAAAATACTACCTGTTAAACTTCAGTTCCTTATTAATTCTAACCTGAAATAGATTCTTACACAAAGAAGTATGCTCACACCTCTTCCCTAGGACAATTAGGAGGAATAGTGATTATAAAAATAACAGATAGGCATATTGATAACGTTAAAAGTGCTGTTAGATAGACAGCAAATAGCAAGATAGAAGCAAAATAATGGCATTAAAGAGCAAGTTAGCAATCACGATTATTCTGATAAGCGGAATAATATTTTGCGGGTTATCGCCAGCATCAGCTTATGGACCCCCAGCTAGTCCAGAAGTAGAAGAGAGGATACAGGAATATGCTGTAGCAGTAGACACTATCCCACTCTCTGACAGGTACGGCAATTTCATCAATGATGAGAAATATAACCCTTTCGATATCCTTCCCAAGGATGTAGAACAAAAGGTAGAGTACGACGCAGATACGGACCGATATGTCATCCTAGAAAAAATAGGAAACGAGTATTACAGAACCCCGTCTTCCATGACTTTCAATGAATACTTAGAGTGGAGAGCAAAAAAACAAGAACAGCGTTACTTCAGTAAGCTAGCAGGAATAGGAGATCAGTACAAAAGTGCCAGTGGAAGGCTGGACCCCATGTCAAAAGTAGACATAGAAAAAAATCTGGTTGACAGACTATTTGGAGGAAATGGTATCACCATAGAACCCCAGGGAAATATAGATCTGAACTTTGGAGCTAGATACTCTACCAATAGAAACCCTTACATACAGGAAGATCAAAGAACGCAATGGATAGTTCCTGATTTTGGTATGGACATCAAGATGAACGTGGATGGCAAGATAGGAGATAAAATGGATCTTGGTTTCAACTATGACACCAATGCCACTTTTGATTTCGATAGAAAAATAAAGTTGGCTTATGATTCTGAAAAATGGACAGAAGATGACATACTCAAAAAAGTAGAGGCGGGAAATGTAAGTCTACCACTAAGAAGTTCTCTCATCCAAGGGGCACAAGAGTTGTTCGGTATAAAAACAGAACTGCAGTTCGGTAGATTACGACTGACAGGGATCATGTCACAACAAAGGTCACAGCAAGAAACCTTACAGATAGAAAATGGTGCAACTGTCCAGGAGTTCGTAATAAGACCCGAAGAATACGATGAGAACAGACACTTTTTCATCTCTCATTACCACAGAAATTCCTATGAAGAAGCACTTACTAACCTACCTTATATAAATAATAATTTCAGAGTGACCAATCTTGAAGTATGGGTCTCTGATGATAGAGCTAATTTTCAGACAGACCAGACGATGATCTGTGCAGTCGCTGACATGGCAGAGCCAGACACTTCAAGATTTACTAGTAAATCTTCCGCAGCTATTCAGTTAGAAACTGATCCCCGTGTCATACAAATTACAACAGACACAAAAGGAAGACGTCTCCCTGAAAATAGAGTGAACAATATCTACCAAAAACTAACAACTGATACTCAGGTAAAAAGAACCAAAACAGCTAGTTCTAATCTGACTAGTGATTACAAACTGAGGAAAAATATAGATTACGAAATATACAGAGGCCGAAAGCTAAACTCAGGAGAATACTATTTCAATCCCGAGCTAGGATTCATCTCACTGAATATCAAGATGCGACCTAACCAAGTCCTATCTGTTTCTTATGAGTATTTCTATACTAATAATTGTGAAGATGTCTACAAAGTAGGCTCTACCTCTGATGAAGGCTCTGTTTCTAATACAGATAGAAATGGACAAGTGCAGTCAGAAGGCCTTCTATTTACAAAGCTCCTCAAAGGATCCAGCCAAAGTGTCAATCTACCCACTTGGGATCTGATGATGAAAAATGTCTATCCGCTAAGAGCTAACCAGCTAGATCAAGCAGAATTTGACTTTGATATTTTCTACGATGATGATTTTGATCCTAATGCTGCACTAAAAAAATTCCTTCCTATAGAAGAAGGCGATTTTAGATTTACACCTCTGCTTAATCTTTTTGGCTTAGACAATCTCAACTCTAGAAATGATCCTCAGCCAGATGGTCAGTTTGATTTTGTGCCAGGGGTAACTGTCGTGCCACAAAACGGAAGTCTTATCTTTCCTGTCTTAGAACCCTTCGGTGAATCACTTTCAAAAGCTATAGATGAAAAATTAGACGGTCTAGTTCCCCAAAATCAAATAGATTCCTACATAGCTCTATATGCCTATCCAGAACTCTATGATACTTCTATCGTTTCAGCACAACTCAGACTAGAGCGAAACAAATTCGTAATGAAAGGTCGGATAAAATCCTCTGCAAAGTCCGAGTACTCTCTAGGCGCCTGGAATATTCCACAAGGATCAGTCTCAGTAAGAGCAGGAAGTGTACAACTAGTAGAAGGTGTACATTTCGAGGTGGACTATGGTATAGGAAGAGTCAGAATCTTAGATCAGTCTATCATCCAGCAAGGCGTCCCAGTGAACATTTCTTTTGAGGACAACTCCGTCTTTAGTCTACAGCAAAAAAGTATGATGGGCCTCAGAGCCGAATATAAATTCAGCGACAACTTCTATATCGGAGGGACAGCCATGAGACTGGCAGAACGACCGTTTACCAATAAAGTAAATCTTGGAGACGACCCTATCAGAAACAAGGTATATGGCCTAGACATGGATTATAGTAAAGAAGCACCTTGGGTCACTAAGGTGGTAGACAAGCTGCCATTCTACTCTACAGATAAGCCTTCTAACATCAATTTCTCAGCAGAGGTAGCTGCCCTAAGACCTGGGCACAACCCTGCCATCAATGGTGTCAATACTGGTTCTGTAGATAGCAAGGGAGGTGTAGTGAGCTTTGACGATTTTGAAGGTGCAGTAAGTGGCTACCCGCTCAGCTCGCAACCCGATAGGTGGAGCCTAGCTAGTATTCCACAGATACCTCCTAACGAAAATCAGGAAGGTCGATGGCTAGAGGCCAATGCAGCAGATGCTAGGACCAGTACAATAACAGGTGTTAACAGAGCGAGACTCAGCTGGTACGTGATAGATAGATTTGCTAATGTACCAGAACAGATAAAAGAAGCTAATCCATTTACTAGAAGAATAGACCAGCGAGATCTCTTCAATAGAGACTTACCTCTAGGTCAACTGACAGACCTTCTTACTTTCGATATGACTTATTACCCTGACGAAAGAGGACCGTATAATTTTGATCTACCGGGTGGAACAGCCTTTTCTGAAGGTATAGATACTTCCAGAAATGATACTGATAGATTATATTTAAGCAGTCCAGAAACAAGATGGGCAGGTATACAGCGGTATCTAAATAACAATGACTTCGAAGCCGCTAACTATGAGTTTATAGAATTCTGGATGCTTAATCCTTTTGATTCACTACCAGCACCATACGAGCAAAGTACAGATGGAGAAGAAGGATTTCTTACTTTCCACTTGGGTAATATTTCTGAGGACATCCTCCTAGATGATCAGCAGTTCTATGAAAACTCCCTACCTCAAGATGGTGTAGCTGTAGAAGCTTGTCCTACCTCATGGGGAGTCGTACCTCTAGCTGCCCCCATAAATGATGCCTTTGCAGGTCAAAATTTTGCAGCACAGGACTTAGGTCTCGACGGACTTTCTAATATGGCTGAGTTCGATAAGCACGAAAGTTATATAAACACTTTACAAAGTGAATTTATTCTACCCCTCGCTGTATCAGAAGACCCAGCAGGCGATGATTATGTGTATTTCAATAATCAGAGATATCAAAACGAGGATAATCTGCTTGAGAGATATAAATTAAATAATAATCCAGAAGGAAATTCACCCGATATTTCTAATCAACAAGAGTTTCAAAGAGGAAATCCTATACCTGACAAAGAAGATCTCAACAATAACAAATCTCTAGACTCTGGTGAAAGTTTCCACGAATACCGTGTAAAATTTAAGAGAGCTCTGGACGACAGGGGACGTCCTGTTATAGACTCAACCGCTACAGACTATATCAGAGATATCATACGAGTCACCAATAATTCTGGACATCAAGAAGCATGGTACAGATTCCGTATTCCACTGAATGATAGTAAAAAAGTAAACGGTATCTCTGGTTTTAGATCTATCCAGTTTATTAGAATCTTAGTCAATGGCTTTCAGACTGTAAAGACATTTAGAATGGCAGACTTTGAGCTAGTTAGAAATCAGTGGAGGAAATTACCATCTTTTTGTTCTTTAGATGGTGGTGAAGATGATACCAACTTTAGTATAGATGTTGTAGGTGTACAAGAAAACAGTGACAAACAACCTTTTGGTTATGTATCACCTAGAGGTATTGTGCAGGAACAAACCTTTAGCAATTTTTCAGCTGTCCTACAGGATGAGAATGCTTTAGTAATGAGATTCGAGGATCTAGAGGAGTCCTGCGAAGTCAAGATAGGCAAACTCTCAGAGATAGACTTGAGGGTCTTTGAAAGAATGGAGATGTTTGTCCATGCAGAAGTTTGTAGAACTGATTCCTTAAAAATAGAAGACGAAAGACTAGAGAATAACGATATCTCTACTTTTATCAGGGTCGGTAAAGATTTTTCTGAACATTACTATGAGTACGAAATCCCGATGACCTTGTCAGATAGTATAGACGCTACTGGCTCAGATAGAATCTGGCCAACTACAAACAAATTTAACTTTCCTTTGGACCTATTCATCCAAGTGAAAAAACTTAGAAACTTAGCTGGTGGGAACATCAATGAAGAATTTGTTATAACAAGTGATTCTTTACAAAAACAAAAATTCATTGACCAAGCAAATAAATATGAAAGTATAGATCCTATCATAGATGAAGGAAGAGTGGTCAGACAAGGAGAAGTTGTCCTAGATACTCTATACTTACCACCAGGCCACAAAATCAGAATAAGGGGTAATCCCAACCTAGGACTGATAAAAGGTGTCGCAGTTGGTGTCAGAAATAATGATGAAGATAAACATACACATTGTGGTGAAGTATGGATTAACGAGCTCAGACTCGCTGGACTACAAGAAAGAGGCGGCGTAGCAGGACTGGCGAGACTAGATATTCAGCTAGCAGATCTAGGAAGTGTAACTGCTTCTGCTGGTTATAGCAGTATAGGCTGGGGTGCGCTAGACCAAAAAGTAAACGAAAGAGCAAAGGAAGAACTTATAGAGTACGACATAGCCACTAACCTACAGCTAGGGAAATTCTTTCCAGAAAACTGGGGCATACAATTGCCTTTCTATGGCCAGTACGCTAAAGAAGTGGTCAATCCTGAATTTGATTCTTATGACTACGATATTACCGTAAAGGATGAGTTCGACCTTAGACAAGATAGTTCGCAAGTAAGTAGAGATGGTATCTCGCAAAGAAATCAGCAAGTAACCACCATCAAAACTTTCAACTTCACTAATGTCCGTAAAGAAAAGGTATCTAAAAGAACACGACCTAAAAAAGCAGATAGAGGAAAACTGAATAATCCACTATCTTCTAATAAACCGAAACAAGAGAAACAGAAAAAACCGATGCCATGGGATATATCTAACTTCAGTGCTAGTTATGCCTATAGCAAAACCACATATAGAGATTTTCTCCTAGCGGCGGATGATGTGACAGACCAGTTCCTAGGTCTAGACTACAGCTACTCTAGAAGAGGATCAGGCATAACACCGTTTAAGAAACTAGTAAAGTCCAAAGCACTAAAAATTATCAAGGAATTTAATTTCAATCCTGTTCCTAATAGTTTCACCTTCAATTCTTCTATTAACAGATACGTAGCAGTAAGAAGATTCAGATTACCTGAGACGCCTGTCTTTGAGTTTGATGATAGAAGTTTTGACTGGACGAGGACTTATGATCTTAACTGGAATCTGACCAAAGCGCTCAAGTTAAATTTCTCTGCTAACAATGTCTCATACATAGATGAAGTCAGACAAGTAGGAATTGCAGAGAACTTAGAAGATAGGGATTATAAAGCTTTTATAGATAACGGAAATGGCCTAGAGCTAGAGACAGTTAATGCTGACGTCGCTAATAATCCAAATTATGTAAAAGATTACTGGAGAAATAATCTGAGAAATGGTGGTCGTAACACCAACTATGATCACAATATCTCTGTCAACTATACCCTGCCTACTAAACTGATTCCATATATGGACTGGATAGATATCAAAGGGCAGTATCGTTCTGATTATAGTTGGTCAGCGGGTGCACTGATAAAAGATATAGAAGGCATCCCACTGGCTGGGGTGATACAGAACTCGCAGAACAGGTCTGTCACCGCTAGCTTTAATTTTGATAAGCTGTATAAAAAATCAAAATACGTCAAGAGCTTAGATCAACATGGCAAACCTAAAGCCAGAAAAAGAATCAAGCAAGATGGCGATAAGGTCACAGTCTCTAAAGATGCGGCTGGAAGAACAACCCAAAGGAAGAAAACCAGAGAAGCAAGTATCTTAGAAAAACTGCTACTCAGACCGCTTTTCTCTCTGCGTTCAGCGAGACTAACCTACAAGGAAAACTTTAACACCATACTGCCTGGTTACACAGGGACACCAGAGTACTTTGGACTAGATGATGCATTTACTAATCCCGGCACTGGCTTTATCTTAGGTTTCCAACCTGACTTAGACCATGACAATCCTAACAACTACTTAGTGAAGGCTGCTAATAATGGCTGGCTGACTGATAGCAAAGGACAGAACCAAGAACTGGTACAACTCAAGGGACAAAACATAGAAGCAAAGTTCAAGATAGAACCTTGGAAAGATTTCAAAATAGATGTAGACTTTAAGAAGAGCTATAATATCACCCATTCTGAAGTGTACAAAAACTTAGAAGATAATGGTGTAGAGGGTTTCAAGAGTCTGGCTGCTAGAGACATGGGATCTTTTGACATGACTTACTTTAATATGAATACCCTATTTGGCTATTCTATAGATGAGTTATTTACAACCTTCGAGGATAATAGAACTATCATCTCTTCACGACTGCCTAATAATGATACTTCTATACACGATGAGGATGGTTATCTCTATAGAGTAGGTTATGGAAAGCAGTCATCTGCTGTCTTAGTGCCTTCTTTTATTGCAGCTTATACTAACCAAGATCCCAATTTAGTAGACCTTGACCTAGAAGAATCAGTAAGAAAGAGAACCTATGTTCCAAAACCAAACTGGAATTTGAGATACGATGGTCTTTCTAAGTTGCCATGGTTCAGAGAACGATTTTCAAGCTTTACACTGCAGCATGCTTATACCTCTAGAATGAGAGTAAGCAATTTTAACTCTGATGTACAATTCGATAGAGTCAATCCTTTTGCAGAAACTAGACTGAATGGTAACTATTATACGAGGGTAGAAATTCCAGCAATACAGATTAGTGAGAATTTCAACCCAATCATTGGATTGAAGATGAAAACTAAGAAGGACTTCACGATGGAATTTGAATATGTCAAGAGCCGAGATCTCAATCTGAAAATCAATACTTCTAGTCAACTAGAAGAAGACAAAAAGACTTCATTCGTTTTTGGACTAGGATACACGATCAAAGATTCAAATTTCTTGAAGAAAGGAAGAGGGAGAAAAAGAAGAAGCAGCAGATCTAGAACTAACAAAGATGAAGAAAAGAAACCAGGTAGGATAAACACTGGAGGTAAGGTAACATCCACTAGAGGGAGTGACATGACCTTCATGTTGAACGTGGCATGGAATGACAACCAGTTTTTTGTTCATCAGCTAGATTCTAATTTAAGACAAGAGGATAATGAGACTAGGGGAGATAAAGGCTTCCAATTTAGCCCATCAGTTGATTATATTCTTAATGATAATCTGACATTGAGAGGATTCTTTGATTATAATACAAATACCCCTTATGGAAGTACTAATTATCAAAGAACCAATATAGCTGGTGGAATAGTTATGAGATTGACCTTAAACTAATACATAAATTATATAGTTAGAAAAGAGCAGCTTCGGTTGCTCTTTTTTTATGTCCAGAATTATGAAATTTTTAAAAACTCTTGTAGTAATATACTTTATCGCATGTATAAGCCTCTACTTTATACAAGACAAAGTCATTTTTGCACCACATACTTACCCGAACTCTACCAAGTACCCTGAAGGGGAAGAAATAGAAATCCCACTGACTGAATCCCTCTCAATGAACACTGTGCTGATTCCGTATCAAGAAGGAAAGAGAAGTGAAAACGTCATCTTGTATCTACATGGCAATAAAGGCAATATCAGAAGAGGCATCTATCAGACCCGAGTTATGAAAGATAAACAATGCGATCTGATGATAATAGATTACCGTGGCTATGGAAAGACAGAAGGCAAACCACTAAATGATAAGCAGATGCTTCAAGATGCTAACCTCGCTTACACCTATCTGAAAACACAGTACGCTGAAAGAAACATCTATGTTCTAGGTTATTCGTTAGGCACTGGAATGGCCAGTTATATTGCTGCACAGAACAAGCCTGCACATCTTATCTTGGTTGCACCCTTTACGAGTCTAGAAGGAATAAAAGACAAATTTCTTTGGATGTTTCCTGACTTTCTACTGAAATTCAAATTGGATAATGAGAAACATTTGGAAGGGGTGAGTAGTCCTGTAACTATTATTCATGGAACAAATGATGAAGTGGTAGATTACAAGTTCTCAGAAAAACTAAAGGAGCAATTCCCGACTATAAACTTTATTACGAGCCGAGGACAAGGTCATAGAGGGATTATTTTCGATCCTTTATTATCACAAGCTTTGGATAAGATTATAGATTGATTGCTCGTGGATAGCGACAGGATAATGCGACCACTCTGTGGTCGGGTATCGTAATTGTAATTGTAATAGTGGTCGCATAATGTTGACCAACATAAAAGATATAACCATTAAATAGTCCGAACCCAATTTTATATAGAACTACTTTCTATGCTTGGAATATGTGCATGAAAAAAGCCACTAACTTTTCAGTTAGCGGCCTTAGATATTTCAGAAAAAATTGGGATTATTATTTTTTCAATGCGTCTCTGATTTCTGCTAATAAAGCTTGGTCAGCTGTTGGTTCAGGATCTGGAGCAGCACCCATCGCTTTGATTTTAGCTTTTCCTAAGATGAATAATACCCATCCTACAATTAAAAGATTGATTATAGTATTGAACCATTTTCCGTATCTGATAGCATTGGCAGGCTTTACAACAGAACCATCAGCACCTAACTCAGCTGGTGATAGTACTTTTTGCATAGCTCCAAAATCAATTCCACCAGCAAAATGACCTACTACAGGCATGATGATATCATTGACAAATCCATTTACTACTAGACCTACAGCGCCAGCAAGAATGACAGCAATCGCAAAGTCGATTACATTTCCCGTCATTATAAATTCCTTAAATTCTTTTAACATCGTATTTGAAGTTTTGTTAGTTATTAATTACAAAGTTAGTAACAATAAATTATATATATAAATAAATTAAATATTTAACGCATTGAGGGCTTTTATAGCCATAATTAGCCATTTAGAGCCTTGCTTAAGTACTTTTGCATAATAAAAGGGAAGATTAGGAAGAGTATCTGAGGGATAAAAGTACTATAGTTCCATCAATCTATTTGTTAAATTATCAGGTTAGAAAACTACCAAACGATCATACAATATGAATCAAATTTCATCTAAAGAACTAAAACAACTCACAAAGAAATTTCTAACTGACGAGCTTTCCCCTTTAGATTATGACAGTATCGTAGCTGTTCTACAACAACATGAATGGAAGTATTATGTAGACAATAGTCCTACCCTCTCAGATGTAGATTTCGATACCCTATTCAAAAAACTTCAAGCCCTAGAAGACAATCATCCAGAACTCATCCAGCTCCACTCCCCTACCCAACGTGTCTCTAGCGACCTGAGTTCAGACCTGCCCACTGTTGCACATCTCAATCCCCTTCTCTCTCTAGCCAACTCTTACAATGAAGAAGATCTGCAAGAATTTGATAAGCAGATCAGAAAACTCTGTAACGATACTACTGGTGATGAGATCGCTTATTTTGTAGAGCCTAAGTACGACGGTGGCAGCATCGCCCTAGTATATGAAAATGATTTACTGATCAGAGCAGCCACAAGAGGCAATGGCACAGAAGGAGAAGAGATGACAGCCAATGCTAGAGTTATCCGCTCCCTCCCACTAACCGCTGCCTTTTCCAAATACAATATCCAGAAAGTAGAGCTGAGAGGAGAAGCAGTCATAGCCAAAACCGTCTTTCAAAAAAGTAATCTACAAAGAGAGAAAGAAGGCCTAGACGTCTTTGCCAATCCTCGTAATGCAGCCACCGGAGGACTCAGAATGAAAGATCCTAAAGAATCCAAAAAGCGTGGCCTAGATGTACTCATCTTTCAATTTGCCTACGCTGTAGACAAGGACGGCAAGGATATGCTGCCCACACTGAAGAGTCATAGTAATAGCATAGCTATCCTCAAAGAATTAGGATTTAAAGTAGAAAACAAGCCAGAGCAAAGATGCCAAGGCATCGCCGCTGCTGCTGCTGCATGTAGAAAATGGGAAACAAACCGAGAAAAATTTATCTACGAAATAGATGGAGCCGTGGTCAAGGTAGACGCCTTCGAGAAGCAAGCTATCTGCGGCTCTACACAACACCACCCCCGCTGGGCTATCGCCTTTAAGTTCAAAGCCAAGCAAGCGCATACCACCCTATTGGACGTGGAATATCAAGTGGGCAAGACTGGGGCTATCACCCCCGTGGCCAAAGTAGAACCTGTTCATCTAGCTGGTGTTACTGTGTCTTCCATCTCCTTGCACAATGAAGAATTTATACATCAAAAGGATCTGCGGCTAGGAGATACTCTAGTTATAGAAAGAGCTGGTGATGTTATTCCTTACGTAGTAAAATCACTTGTAGATGATAGAGACGGAAACGAGAAGGTGATTAGCTTTCCGACACAATGCCCTTCTTGCACTACCCCTCTAAGTAGAACGGAGGACCAAGCCGCCTATCGTTGTTCCAATATGCTCTGCGAAGCGCAGATACTGCAACGAATGATCTATCATGTCTCTAAAGACGCAATGAACATAGATGGTTTTGGGAAATCCTATGTCGAAACTTTTCATGCCAAGGGCTGGCTGCAAGACCTTAGTGACATCTATAACTTAGATTATAGGTCCATTGCTCTTCTCGAGGGCTTTGGAGAAAAATCATCTACTAAACTCGAGCGCGCCATCGCCGCTGCCAAAAAGAACCCTATCCACCGATTGCTCAACAGTCTCAGCATCCATCACCTAGGCCGCAAAGCCAGCAAGCTCATTGCTCAAGAAATAAATCATGTACTAGAGCTTACTGAGTGGACTCCCGAAAAGTATACAGAAATAAAAGACATCGGCCCTGTCGTAGCTGAAAATGTCATCGCCTACTTCTCAGTACCAGAAAACATCGAGATGCTAAACAGGATGGAAGCGCATGGTGTCAATCTAAAGCAAACTGAACAAGACCGACCTAAAGAGGTCAGCGCTGATGCTCCACTCATAGGCAAGACCATATTATTCACTGGTTCCTTACAAACCATGTCTAGAAAAGTGGCGCAGGCCAAAGCAGAAGCAGCAGGTGCAAAAAACATCTCAGCAGTTAGTTCTAATCTGAACATACTTGTCGTCGGAGAGAAAGCAGGATCAAAACTTAAGAAGGCCCAAGCACTCGGTACTGTAGAAATACTAACCGAAGAGGCATTCAATAGCTTGATAGAGTAGGATGAACTATCGCTCTCGTAGACTGTTCTAAAGAAGCACATGAAATTTAATCTACAAGATACTTTTAGTACAGACTTACCTGCTGACCCTAACAAAAATAATACCCGTCGCCAGGTATTCCATTCTTGTTATTCTTACGCTATCCCTAGAGTGCCATCTGCGCCTGTTGTCCTTCATGTTTCTGATTTTGCTCAGACACTAGGCATCACCGAACAAGAAACACAATCAGATTCCTTCAAAGAAATATTTTCTGGAGCCAAACTTATAGTAGGTTCCACTCCTTATGCCATGTGTTATGCAGGGCATCAGTTTGGCCACTGGGCTGGACAACTGGGTGATGGTCGTGCGATAAATCTTGGAGAAGTAGTATATAACAATAAACGGTGGGCCTTACAACTAAAAGGTGCGGGAGAAACACCATACTCTAGAACGGCCGATGGGCTAGCAGTGCTAAGGTCTTCCATCAGAGAACACCTATGCAGTGAGGCCATGTACCACCTTGGCGTCCCCACTACTAGATCTTTGTCCCTATGTCTGACTGGAGATGAGGTACTCAGAGATATGATGTACGATGGCAATGCAGCCTATGAAAAAGGAGCGGTGGTCTGCAGGGTGGCGGAGTCCTTTATTCGTTTTGGCAACTTCCAAATCTTTGCAAGCAGAGGAGACAAAAAGACACTTCAGTTATTAGCAGATTATACGATCAGACAGTTCTATCCAGAAATAGATCTAGGTTCTGAAAGCAAGTATGCAGCACTCTTTGCAGCAGTAGCGGATAGGACACTGAATATGATCGTGGGATGGCAGCGGGTGGGCTTTGTGCATGGTGTCATGAATACAGATAACCTATCCATCCTAGGACAGACCATAGACTACGGGCCTTACGGCTGGCTAGAGGGCTATGACAGAGGGTGGACACCTAACACCACTGACAGACAACATAAGAGATACCGCTATGGTAATCAGCCCGCTATAGCTCTATGGAACTTGCATCAGTTGGGCAATGCGCTGTACAGTATAGAGCAGGTAGCGGAGCCTTTTGAGAAAACTCTTAGGGGGTATCAGCAAAAGTATGTGGAAGCCTATTTCGATATGATGAGACAGAAGCTAGGCCTTAACACTGAAGAAAAAACGGATATATCTCTTATAGAAGCACTGGAGCTAAATCTAGAACTAACAGAAACAGATATGACTATCTTTTTCAGACAGCTTGCTCAACTTACTCTGTCTGATACACCTGCAAGTGCTCTAGATACGGTAGATTTTGCATTCTACAAGCCTGCTGAACTAGTAGGAGAAATAAAAGCAACTTGGGAAGTCTGGATGAAACAATACCTCGCAAGACTCGTCCAAGAAAACAGACCAGTAGAAGAAAAGACAGCAGCCATGAATGCAGTCAACCCTAAGTATGTTCTCAGAAACTACATGGCACAGCTCGCGATAGATGCTGCTGATAGCGGAGACTACAGCCTCATAGATGAACTGTATCAACTACTAAAAGAGCCCTACGCAGAGCAAGCAGAAAATGAAAAGTGGTTTGCCAAGCGGCCAGAATGGGCACGCCATAAAGTGGGATGCTCTATGCTTTCTTGTAGTTCTTAAGATAAGATTACTAATTCCACCACACTGCAAAGCCTCGCTTCCGCAAGCTCTTCGCCAGTGCAGCTTCCATGTCGGCTGCATCCTTACGCGTAAGAGGATTGAAACTAGAATATAAGCTAGGTCTGAGCATCTTCCCATAGCGTTCTACATACTTAGAAGAAATCTTGTAACCTTTCTTATTCTTATATCCCGATATATGTTTCTGAAATCTTTCCTTAGGACTATGAGCAGTCATGCCTACATACAGACAGCCTCTTATGCCTTTATAGTGAGGATTGGCAGCACGGAATTTCCTGTCTTCAGACCAGACTTTTCTGTCCAGTTCGACTACGTATACATTATGGGTCAGCCTTGAGGATTTCGCTTGTGGCATAAGCTTCTATCTAAACTTATAAGGGCAAAAACGAAGCCAGAATAAGCATAAGTTGAAGTCTAAGAATAAGTTTTACTTGAAGAATTATTCCCCTGTGCCCACTCGCGACGGGTCGATGCTATTCTTCGGAATAGGCTTTATACAAAGTCTTCACGAACTTCTCACCACTAATAAATCCTTCTCCCCAGGCTTCAAAGCCTTTAGTTAGGCTAGCAAAGTCTAGAGCATCTTCAGCAGTGGCTTTTTTTATTTCTGCTTTCACTCTATCCCTCATAATCTTGAGCATCTGATGATAGTCTAGTAGGTCTTGCTTGTCAGAAAGTATACCATGGCCGGGTATGATTTTCGTATCTTCATCACAGAGCATCAGTGCGCCAGCGACAGCTTCTATGAGTCCATCTGGAGAGCCTCCCATCTGCACATCTATAAACGGGAACCTATTTCTAAAAAAACAGTCTCCCATATGGAGCACATTATAAGAAGGAAAATAGATAAAAGCATCTCCATCAGTGTGCGCATTATGATGATGTATCAGTTGTAATGATTCACCATTGATATGAATCTGCATTTCATCATTGTAAGTCAGTTTAGGCCAGGCAATTTCTGGCGCGGCCTCTGTACTTCTACCGAAAGGTCTTATCTGCTCATGACTTAATCTTTCTCTTACATTCTCATGTGCAACGATGGTCGCGCCTTCCTCAGCGAAGTAGGCATTCCCTCCAGTGTGGTCTCCATGCCAATGGGTATTTATCAGGTACCTAATAGGCGTCTCAGATAAAGAATCTACCACGTACATAATCTTTTCAGACATCTTAGCAAACTGATCATCTATCATCACTGCACCATCCTCTCCTAGAAATAAACCGATGTTGCCACCAGCCCCATAGAGTAGATAGATATTATCAGTGACCTTGTCAGGATTTATCTGTACTTCGATATCCTGTGCATAACTGAGATGAACTAAGACTAGCAGCGCTAGACTAATAAATGTTTTCATATTGGTAATGATTTATTAGGGTAGAAAAAGCTTCTTAGTTAATTCTTTATGAGCAGTAGTTACTTTTAATACATAAGCGCCAGAAGATACCTGACTGCGATCCAGACGATTATCACCATCTGTATCTCTCAGTAGTAATTTGCCATCTACTGCGTAGAGCTGTAAGGAAGTAGGTGAAAGATTCTGACTAAATTCAAGGTAAAGATAATTTTGATCAGCTCTCAGAACTACATCAGAAGAATCCAGCTCATGTATACTAGAAATCTCAGGGCACAGCTCTACGTCCCATACTAACACCTCATCATCCAACACTGTGAGTTGTGAGGTCAAGGTATCATATCCATCAGCAACTATCATGGCTTCATATATGCCATCATCTAGATATCTAAAATAATTACCCTCTATACTGTCAGAGAAGACACTGGAATTATCCTTATCATGGTCTAACATTATAATTTCTGCTTTAAGTGGCTCACCAGATTTACAATCTACTACACTACCACGTAAGCCATACAAAGCTTCTTGCATATAATTTACCAAAGATCTTCTGTTGGCCTCCCACAGTTCTGGCAGCTTAGTCGCATCAGGTATTTTTCGCTCACTTAGCTCTAGCAAAAGCTCTCTACTTCTTTGAAAATAAGTCATGTAATCTTGTCTGCCACCATCGACTTCATACCAAGCATAACCATTAGTGATACCATTTTGCAGTCCTCTCAGGTAGTTACTGTGACTGTGCAGATGACAGGTATCCGCATAAGCTCTAGCTGTTTCTATCCACCAAGTATCGTCAGCATGTAATTTCTCCCATGTATCCCACGGATAATTGACCACTTCTGCACCTCCATGTATATTACTGGATAAATGAATATCCTGTGCTTCTGCAAATTCCATAAAAAATTTGGTCTCATCCTGAGTCGGTCTATTGTCAGGATTTTCTCCAGCTTCTGGATCAGGAAAATTTCTATTGAGGTCTATGAAGTTGGCATTTCTTCTTGTAGCTCCTTGTATGGTGCTATTATCATCTGTGTAAGTTCCATCAGGGTTGGCAAGTGGATTGATGAAGATGTTAACATTATCGAGTAGATTTTTTACTTTATCATCTTTATCATAATTGCACAGTAAGTGATCTATAAGCTGGAGCATAAGAGGAAAGCCTGCAGTCTCGTCCCCGTGCATGGTAGAGGTGTAGAAAAAGTTGGGCTCATCGTCATTACTACTCAGCTCATCTCCGAGATGGGCTACTAGTAGTTCTCTCCCACTATCTAGAGTGCCGATAATTATGATCTCACATAAGTCAGGATATTGCTCTGCAAAGAGGTACATCATCTCTACATAAGCCTCATAAGTTGGATAAAAATCCATAGCAGGCAGGCAAGCACTTTTATAGACAGGAATTTCTCCCGGCCCTTTCATGGTGAGGATAGCTTCTGGTCTTTTAAGATAATTAAAGGAGATGCCTTCTCTTACTAGGTAGTCATAGCCCGCTTTTGTCACATACAGCTTAGCCTTTTCATGAGTACAGCCATGATCTATAGTGATACCTTTGTGTCTGTCTAGTTCTGCAGCCAGACTATGATCAGCTAATTCTATTTCTATACCGCCTTGCTGGTCAAAAATTTCTGATGATAAGTTATGCTGGCAGAGTAGAGGGTTAGAGAGGAGTAAGCAAAAGCTGAGGCTAGCAAAAAATCCTCTTACTGAGGCAGTCATTTTCTTTAGTTCGCATTTCCTTTTGTTCTGCATCTGTTTTGTCTTTGTATCCTAATAAGTGAAGCAGCCCATGTGCCATGACTCTGTGTAGCTCGTCTCTTACTGGTGTTTTGTAAAGGTCGGCATTTTCCTTTATTCTTTCAATGCTGATATAGATTGTTCCTTCTAAGGGATTCTGTTGTAAAGGAAAGGTAATTATATCTGTGTAAAAGTCGTGATTGAGATATTCCTTATTTATTTCCAGAAGGTAATCATCGGTGCAGAAGATATACTCTAATAAAGAAAGCTCTTGCTCTTCTGCCTTACTGATGTCTAGTAGCCATTGCTTGATTGCTTCGGGCTGCTCTAGCTCATAAGCCACATCTGCAAAATCAAAAGTAATGGGAGAGTCATGATATGTGGTATCAGGTGTATCAGGCAAGCTTAAAGTGCATCTCGACAGTCCTGCCGCTATCTAGAAAACTAATCTTATCCGAGAGTTTCTTCATTATGAAAACGCCTCTTCCTCCACAGCATTCTAGATTCTGAGGCAAGGTAGGGTCTGCAACTTCATGTGGATTGAAGCCTTGGCCTTCGTCAGAAATTCTGATTACAACTTCTTCTGATCGCTCTTCACAGTTGACCCTTACATATTTGTTCTCATCCTTTTCATTGCCGTGGATGATGGCATTATTGACAGCTTCGGTGAGCGAGATTAGAATATTATCATAGACCTCTTGGGTAAACTTACAAGTTTTCTTAAGAGTAGAGACATAACCTTCGATACATTGTACCTGGCTTGGGCTCGATTTTATCTTTAGCATCAACTCGTGGTGCATACAGGTTGGTTGAGATATTAATGAAAACGGATAAAAATAATAAAACGTTACTAACTCTTGTAAAGCTATTCTGCTTTTAGAGCTCTGTAATATTCATCTACTAGTCTTTTATAAAACGGTCTGAGCGAAGGAGATACTTTCTTATACATCTCAGTTTCTGCCTCTCTTTCTTTCAGATACTCTTTCAGTGCAGGAGGCAATTCTTTCTTATAGTCCTTGCCTGTCTCTGCTTTTCTTTTCTGGTCTTTGTCTCTTTGCTTATCTGCTTTTTCGGCCTCTAAGAGTCGGGTCAGTATTTCTTGCTGACGCATAAGCAGCTGGTTATCTAATCGTTTGTTGACAAGGTCAGTTTCTACCTTATCCATACCATCTATCAGTTCCTGTAGAGCAGGGTCAGCTTTGCCTTGCTCTGATTGTTCTTTTTGTAAGCCTTCTAGTGCTCTTCTCAGCGCTGCTTGTCTTGCTGCTGCCTTAGCAAACTCTTTGGCATCGCCTCCTTTGCCTTTGCCATCTTTCCCCTTCTTTCCTTGCTCCCCAGCCATCTTCTTCATCTGCTCATTCAGGTCACCTTGTCCTTTAGTTATCTTGTCTATCGGCACCTTACTAGGCTTGCCTCCACTCGCTCCGGGCTTATTACACATCTGGCTACCAGACATCATGCCTGACATCTGCTGTTGCATCTCTTCCATAGACTCACTCAACATCAGTGCCAAATCATTGACATTCTTCATCGTATGTCTCTGGTTCTCCTCAGCTACATTTCTTTTCCTTTCTTCTAACTGATCTATGGACTCCTCTATATTAGTCTTGACTTCTACAACTTTCTCGCTGACAAAAGTCTGTATCTTATCATTCCTTTTAGCCAGTGCTTCTAGGGAATCTTGTATCATCCTAAAGTCATCCTTCAGTTTGAATTGCTCCTGAAGATGCCTGACATACTTTGGTGTATTGAGTTGTGTGGCTTTGATATTATCTATCAGCTCTTCTTGATCAAAAGACAACATTACCAGATTCTCTAACAATTGTCTGAGCGCCTGCATATCTTCTTCCATCTGCTCTTGCTCAGAGGACTGCATGGCCGCTGACATGCCCGCAGCCATCTCTTTCATTTTCTTGGAAGCTTGCTTTTGCTTATCGGAAGCACCCTTGTTGTCTTGTTGCTCCATTTTTTCTTGGCTCTGCTCCATGTCTTCTTGTATATCATCCATCTTCTCTTCATTCTCCTCACCTATATCTTTAGGTCGCTCCAGCTCTTCGTTCTTTTTCTCTAGCTCCTTCATCTCTTCTTCCAGTTTCTCCATTTCCTCGTTGAGCTTTTCTTGTTCTTTCTTTAGCTCCTCTTGAGATTTTTTCTGCTCTTCTGTATCCTTAGCCAGTTCTTCTTGTTTCTCTGCTAGCTCTTCTAGTTTTTCTATGGCATCCTTCATTTCCTTCTCCACCTCTAGATTCTTAAAGAGCTCTAAGAGTCTGTCCATCTCCGTTTCCATCTCTTCATCATTCATCTGCATGTCCTCCATCTTCTCCAGCATGTCATCTTTGTTGAGCTCTTCCATCAGCTCCTTGATCTTTTCCATCAGTTCCATCGTCTCATCATTCATTGCTTCCTCAAACATCTCCTGGATCTTTTCCTGCTTCTCAAGTATATCTTCTTTTTGCTCAGAGAACTCTTCTTGGTTCTTCATGTTCTCTTCGAACTTCTCCTTAGCTTCTTTTAGCTTGTCTTGGAGTTCTTTCTGACGTTCCATCAGTTTTTCTAGTTCCTTCTTATCCTCCCATGATGGCTCTTGCTTCTGAAGCATTTTTTCTCTTAGCTTCTTGAGCTCTTCTTGTATCTTTTTTGATTCCTCTAAGGCATCTTTGAGTTTGTCTTTAATCTCTTCTTCATTCGCGTCTTCTTGCTCCTCAAATTCTTCTATAGTCGGTTTCTCAAATTCCATGACAGCTGTCTTAGCCGACTTGGCACCATTTACACCGTCGTTATCTTTTACTTCAAAGTAGTAGCTTACTTTTTCTCCAGGCTTAAGACCCAGCTCAGCAACATCGAAAGTATGGTCATACTGTGTCTCTCTAGACTTGGGATTAGCAAGCAGAATACTTTCTACTTTCTGGCTGCCATTACTAGCCGTCACTGTATAATTAAAGGTCAAACTAGTCAGACCATAATCATCAGAAGCATTTCCTATAAAATAGGTGACTGTTCTCTCTAGGCTATCTACAAAAGATTCTACACTGATCTCAGGATGCTGATCAGGTGTTACATTTAAGGTATAAGCAATAGAATCCGGGTTAGGTATAACCTTATTAGAGATGAAAACCTTATAGATATCATCTTTGACTATTCTTTTGACGAGTCGGAATCTGTTATCCGATTTTCTTTCGGCATCTACGCTGAGACCAAGATTCTCAAAATTAACTTTGACTGCATCAGTATTCTCTGCATCAAAATTCCATGTAATCTTTGTGCCTTGTGGGATGACGACATCTCCTATGTTAGCTAGTCTCTCATCTTTCCTTCCGATATAACTCGGATAGTCTAGATACAACTCAAAACCTGTAAGGTCTGGCTTGAGCAGAACATTGAGTTCGTGATCGTCCGACTTGACTGGACCAGCGAAGAAATGGAAAGGAATATCTTTCTGTACATTCTTAAATGTATAGCTGAAGGTGTTACCACTCTCTTTTTTCATCCTATATTGGAAGTTGTCTACATCTATAAACACTTCATCTGGCAGGGCTTCTCCATCTACAGTCGTCGTCACTGTAAGGCTTTCATACTGAACAACTTTCAATTCACTTTCTATTCCACTGAAATGGAAGGGCGCTGCTCTTTCAAATTCTTTATCATTATTAATCAATCTATGTGTCGGCTCAGTGATGAGGCTCGGCGCTGCGAAAAGCATTACGAGTAGCAGCATCGCTGGAGGGAGTGCATAGCGCAGGTACTTTTTATTATTCCCTAGATCTATGGCTGACTTGAAAGGAACTGGCTTGATAGCTTCCGTTTTCTGATTGATACTGGCATTGATGAGGGCCATGCTTGCATTCCCTGTCGCTTGTTTTTTGAGCTGTAGGATGTTCAGCAGCTTATCTTTCACATCAGTGAAGTGATTTCCTACTATAGAAGCCGCTTGTTCGTGATCTATACGCTGACCTAACTTGAAATATTTAAGCAGAGGTAGCGCTATCCAAAATCCGATAGCCAATAGAGAGACTCCTATAAAACCATAAAAGAGACCTTTACGGATGCCACTATCAAAATAAGCATAGTGCTCGAGTAGATTTATGGCAATAAAGAGACCTAAAATAACAGCAGTGGTATAGAGAAATCCTCTTATCAGCTGATTGAGGTAATACTTTCTTATGAATCGATCGAGTTTTTGAATTAGGAGATCGTAATTACTCATATATCTGGACTCGTTTTATTCTGATAAAAACGCGGCAAAATAGCCTCTTAGCTTAATAAAAACGGGGTATTACACTAACAATAACCTAATCTGTAACTAAAAGTTTCTTTAGGCTATGGTTAATAGAGCAAATTATAAATTCTAGGTACAGAATGCAATGTGAAACCCTAATAAAAGCATGTTAAGGCGCTAAAAAGCAATGAAATACACATTTAGACAGCTTAGGTCTAAAAATTCAGTAATTATTCTACTTCTTTTCGATATCTGCCTATCTTAATACCATACTTCCATTACAATTTTAACATTATGAACTGTACATACTTATCTTTTCTCTTAGCGTTTCTGATTAGTAGCATTTTAGTCCTTTCCTGTGGTAATGATCCAGTGCCTTTGCCAGACCCTTGTGAGGGCATTGTCATTCTAGAAGAAAATGTCACCATCAACGGTGAAAGCTATAAGATCAACGACCCTGATTATTCAGATCTGCTAACGTTTATCTGGCAGTTTGCTTTTGATGCAGTTAATGAGGATTGCTCAGAGCGCTATGCTTTCAGTTTTGAGTTTGCCGATACAGCGCCTATCTACAGTGGGAGCTATACTACTAAGCTTCTGGATAGTGCTGCTTTTTTAAAACCTGACAAAAAAGAAGCCTTTGTAATCTACAGTCTTAATCGTGGAAAAAACACAAAGATAGTTTCTGGCGGCACTACCACTGTCAATGACAATCCAGATGGCAGCCAAACCATCACCTTGGATGGCGTAGACGAAGATCAGAATAGCATCATGTTAGAAACGACCTTTAAGTTTAAATAAAAAGCCTCAATGATGATGGGATCACCAATAGGATGAAAGTCCTACTCTTACTCTGAATCATTCAAAAATATTGCTTGCCTAGACTTACAGAAAAAATGATGGTCATACTTCTGTCTGACCCCATTCGTTGTTTTTGTATGCTAAGTAGTCTTCTGGATGCAGCATCGAGATGTTACAGTAGACAAAGAATCTAATCCAAAACACTTACATCTAACTCTCTATCTATCCACTTAGATAAGCGCTTGGAGAGCAAAGATTTATTTTGGTCAGTCATGTTCTTGATACGGGCATCTCCATGAGACTTGTCTTTCATAAAAAACCAAAGAGACTCACTCTTTTTCACTTCTGGTACTGCAGTGGCTGACCAGGTATCATTAGCTCCATTGATGTAGATGAAAGGTAAGTCTGTTTTCTGAGTCCACTCAAAAACTTTATTGGTCAAAGCACCATCAAATTCTACTTCCTTCTTATCAGGTGTAAATATGGCAGATGGGTTTCCATTCTGACCTATGTGCTTAAGCAAGCCCTTAAATTCATCTACTTCAAAACCATAATAGCCCATCTCTTCTGCAGACTGAAAATAATGCGAGCCAAAATCTTTCATGCTCTTATCAGAATAGAAAGCTAAACCGACTACATCTATAAAATGCTGTATCAAGGTATCTCTAGGCGCTGAATGCTCCGGAATTTTTCCACAGTCAGTCCCCCACTGCCACACAGAAAATGGATACTCCAAAATCGCATACTCGTAAGCCTGATCTATATTTAGGTAACTGAAATCTAGGTCTTGCCCTTTAGCAAACCATTTGAGATAAGATTTCATAAGCTCGGCTTCTTCTAACATCTTAACCTGGAACTCATAGATATCTTGTCGGCATTCTTTTGTGCCGACCTTATCGAGAAACTCATAGATCCTTTTATCCTCAGCGCTATGATTGACTGGTGCGACATAAGGGATAGATACATCTACATCGTCTGGATAGAAGTATCTATAAAAAATCGTCGTAGTCCCTCCTTTGCTGATACCACTGCTGATCCACTTTCCAGAATAGATAGTTCTGAATATGGTATTGAGCTTATGCAGATCAGCTGTTACTTGTTCAAAATTGAGATAATCATAGTCAAGACTATCTGGTGAAGATTCTAAAAAATATCTGTGCTCAACTTGTATCTGATTAGCGGCAGCTAGTTTTGCTATTTCCGTAATCCTATTGGTCGGCCTCCCATAGCCATTAGTGATTATGGCTGTAGGTCCAGAATAGTCCTTATGGCTTAGAAAAACTCTCTGATAGAAATAGCCTTTCTCAGGGTGCTTATGATCAAGAGGCTGTTTTACTTTTAATTGGTAGGCAGACTCATAGCCCTCTGGTGTATCTATTTTCTTAAAAATGACATCTGGTAGTTCAAAAAGCTTCATTTCTAGCTCTGACTGTGCTGAAAGGGATATGATACTCCAAAAAAGGCAACTAACTAAAGCTGTACGCATGACTTGATTTTTTCCAAAATATCAAGTTTAGGAGTTTTAAAACAAAAAGCTGGACTCAGAAGTAAATATTTTTTGAGTAGTAGGCAACCTTCATAGATTCTCCAGCATATCCACTAGTGCATTCGAAAAATTATTTAAACGTGAAAAAGAAACTATGAGACTTAATTTAATATCACTAATCAGTTTTAGCTTACTAGCTACCCTATTTATCTCTTGTGGCGATGATGAACCCACTACTGATAACCTAACCCTCAATATCAGTGGTCTAGAAGATCTAGGCGAATCCGCCGTATATGAGGGCTGGATCATGGTAGATGGCGCTCCACAAACTACTGGCACCTTTACCGTCAATGAATCAGGAGACTTATCCAAAAACTCATTCGAATTAGATGCGGAAGCTTTAGAAAAGGCTACAGCTTTTATTCTGACAGTAGAGCCCAGTCCTGATCCTAGTCCTGCACCTAGTGATGTGCATATACTTGCAGGAGATTTTTCTGAAAATGAAGCCGGCCTGACTATCGGGCATGAGGCGGCTTTAGGTAATGACTTTAGCAGCAGTGCTGGTAAGTATATCCTTGCAACACCTACAGATATGGATGACTCTAACGAAGCCAGTGGCATCTGGTTTCTAGATAATTCTTCTGGTGCTCCAGAAGTAGGCTTGGAGCTTCCTACTCTACCTGCTGGCTGGGCCTATGAAGGATGGGCAGTTATAGATGGCATACCAGTGAGTACTGGAACTTTCACTTCTGTGACAGGGCAAGATGACTCGGCAGTTTTTAGCGGTGCAGGAGGACCTCCTTTCCCAGGTGAAGATTTTCTTAATGATGCACCTGCTGGATTATCGTTCCCAACTGATCTATCTGGAGGAAAAGCAGTTATAAGCATAGAACCAGTGCCTGACAATAGCCCTGATCCTTTTGTACTGAAGCCTCTAGTGGGAGATATTCCTGCTGCCGCGCCCGTGCACTCTGTACTAACTATAGATCAGCACCTCAATTTTCCTACAGGCTCTGCTTCAAAGTAGAACAACAGATACAAGATAAATACTAATGGAAGTTGTTGGCCGTTTCTCCAGTCCTTGGAGAGGCGGCTTTTTTTATGGATTGTCCATATAAACTTGAGTAGATGATAATACGACCACGCTGAGGTCGGAGATCATTTTACTCAGGTTGCTTAGGTAGTTGCATCACAGTGCGGTCCTTCTGAATGGAGAAAAAAATTAGTTATTGGGATATTATTATTGACAGCAAAGCTGCCAAGTTATATTAGCAAATAGTTCTAGCAAACGACCGACATCGGCTCAGTCGTAACATGCTATATTTTCAAAACTGACAACTATTCTTTTACAAATGATCTGATAAAAGCTCGATTTTAAAAACATCTTATTAAAATTGGCATTTAGAAATTAAATTTAACTGATGAAATACATAGGCAATACAGATGAATACTTCGAAATTATTAATCTTGATAATTCAAATACTGAAGCTATTGACAACCCTATAGAGGGACAACTTTCTGTTATCTGGTTTTTGGAAGACAATAATGAACTTATCATAGATAGCCAGACCTATACCTTTAAGAAGAATCAACTAATCTGTCTGACTGGTTTTCACAAAGTCAAAATTAATCACCTAGCAAAGGCTAATGTTCTCAGGTTTAACTCCCCTTTCTATTGTATAATTAATCATGATAGCGAGGTAGGTTGTAAGGGAATTCTTTTCCTAGGTTCTAAAGGACTGCCTCTTCTGTCACCTTCCGAGGATGACCTAAAGAGTCTAGACAGTCTTACAAAAATGGTCTTCTTAGAAATGCAATCAAAAGATGGTCTTCAGCAAGAGATGTTGCAGATGTTACTCAAAAGATTTTTGATACTCTGCACAAGAATCTACAAAGCAAATGAGAAGCTAGATATACTGCCTAAAGTAGAGTCAGACCTAGTAAGAGAATTTAATTTTCTAGTGGAAGAACATTTTAAGACTAAGCATAGTGTAACAGAATATGCTAGCATGCTGAACAAATCGCCCAAGACACTTTCTAATCTCTTCGGAAAGTTGCATGACAAATCTCCCCTAAGGCTTATTCAAGATAGAATAATGCTGGAAGCCAGAAGACTGCTCAGGTATACGGAGAAACCCATTTCCGAAATTGGCTATGAAATCGGCTTCCAAGACATACAGTCATTTAGTAGATTTTTTAAAAAGAATGAAGGCGCTTCTCCTTCTGACTACCGTTCTGTATTACCCATATAATTACTATTCTCTACTAGAAAGTACAGACAAACTCTTATGCAATATAGTCTCTGCATAAGTAATTATCCTAAGCCAATCTTCCCACCCTTTTAACCTGAATCTTAGTCTCAGGAACTCTTGCCAACACCACGGGAACTATTGCTAATAGCGCTGGGAATAATTGCCTAACGCAAGGGAAATACTGAATACCATTCAAGGCTGAACTGCTCGCATCTTTGTATTGTGAATAATTTTTAAACAATAAAAAAATATACAATGAGCAGATTTAAAATTCCAACAAGAGAGCAAGTTTCAGAAGCTAACCAGCAGATATTTGACAAGCTAAAAGAAGGTCTAGGCTTCGTTCCTAATCTCTATGCATATTATGCAAAAAACGAAAATGCCTTAAGTGATTATTTAAATTTTCAAAACAGAAAATCTACTCTTTCAAAGAGAGAAAAAGAAATTGTAAACCTCGTAGTGAGTGAGTACAATGGGTGCTACTATTGCCAGTCTGCACATACAGTCATAGCAGGCCTGAACGGTTTTTCCTCTGATGAGATTCTGAAAGTAAGACAAGGTCTAGCACCTTTTGATGCTAAGCTAAATGCTCTAGCCAAATTCACCTTGGATACCGTAGGCACAAAAGGAAAAGTCTCAGCTCAAGATAGAGATGCCTTTTTAGAAGCAGGTTATACAGAAGCAGACCTTATAGATGTAGCAATGATCATCGGAGAAAAGACCATCAGCAATTATATCCACAACCTAGTAGATTTTGAAATAGATTTCCCAGTAGCTCCTTCATTAGACACCAAGGCAGCTTAATTTAATAATTCAATTAAAAACATACGTAATGAAAAACTTATTTATTTATACTATCAGTCTTGTAGCAATATTATTACTAGCAAGTTGTAATGATGAAGAACTAACCCCAACTATTAACACTGAAAGCAAATCAGAGATTAATCTAACCTTTGAGGGCCTTGAGGATCTCGGAGATGATTATGCATATGAAGGCTGGCTAATCGTAGATGGCAATCCAGTGTCCACAGGAATTTTTTCAGTAGATACTGAAGGACGATTATCACAGACAACTTTCGAACTGAATACAGATGACGTAGCAAATGCAACCAACTTTGTACTGACTATAGAACCTAGTCCTGATCCCGATCCAGCTCCTAGCAGCGTCCATATCCTAGCTGGTAATATAGAAAATGATAGCGCGGTACTCAGCGTAGAGCACCCTGCTGCAATAGGTACTGATTTTGTAGATGCAGCTGGAAATTATATCCTAGCAACTCCTACAGATGGCGGCTCTGATACAAATGAAACTAGTGGTGTCTGGTGGTTAAGTCTTGAAAGTGGCAGTCCTACACCAGGTCTATCATTACCCTCACTAGCTGAAGGATGGATATATGAAGGATGGGCGGTAGTAGATGGAACACCTATCTCTACTGGTAGATTCTTAACTGCAGAAGGTGCTGATGACTTTGATGGTCATAGTGGATCTGTTTCTGGTCCTCCATTTCCAGGAGAAGATTTACTTGTCAATGCACCACAGGGCCTTTCTTTTCCAGTGGATTTATCAGGAAAAACTGTGGTCATTTCTGTAGAACCTGTACCAGACAATAGCCCGGCGCCTTTCCTTCTAAAGCCCCTAGTAAGTATGATTCCAACATCTGCACTAGATCACGCTGACTATAGTATGGAAAATAATGCTACAGCAACTAACCCTACAGGCACTTTTAATATAACTCAATAAAAACCTATTGGTATTGGTATAGAAAGAAAAGCTATACCAGTACCTCTTTAAAACAACATAAAAATGAAAAGCAAGGTCCTCTTCCTATCACTATCAGTACTGTTCTTAAGCAGTTGTATAAAGGATGACTTTATAGATGATATGATAGACTCAGAAATTACAATCATTACTGCAATAGATACCATAGGTATAGATTCTGAATTCCAATTCCAAAGTCGTTATCTCAATAATATAGGCCAAGAAGAAAAAGTGATCGCAGAATGGTCTAGTTCTGACGAGGAGGTCATTGCAATAGATTCTAACGGGCTTGCAAAGGGCCTATCTATCGGTAGCTCTATCATCAAAGTTACCTATGAGGAAGAAGATACATTACTTCAAGATTCCTTACTTGTCCAAGTAGGTGCAGAAACTGTTATTGTAGAACAAACTGTTAATAGTACCATCGTGACGACGTCATCGTATCTACTAGAGGGTACTATGGAAATCAGAGAAATAGATCAAGGCATAGAGCTCAATATTCTGGATGACTATAAAGCTTCCACTGCTCTTCCTGGTTTCTATCTCTACCTATCTAATAATCGAAACTCAATAGCCAATGCCCTCGAAGTATCAAAAATCACTGTCTTCAGTGGCGCTCACTCTTACACTGTTCCTAATGTAGCAGTAGGAGATTACAACTTTCTTGTCTATTACTGTAAGCCCTTCAATATCAAAGTGGGAGAAGCAGTCCTAAACTAAAAAACGAAACATCATGAAAAAGATAATATTCTCTATCGCAATACTTTTTGCTTTCAATGTGACTCTTCAGGCTGGGGGTCCTTGGGCTAAAGGAAAAGGCAAGGCTTATATAAAACTATCAGAATGGTGGACAGTCTTCGATCAGCATTACACAGATGTAGGATTGCTGGATCCCAATGTTACAACTGGGATATACAATACTGCTTTGTATCTCGAGTATGGCCTCACAGATAAGGTAACTACCATCATCAATGGGGCACTCTTCAGCAGGAACTACATGAATAATGTAAAATCAAGGACAACACAAGAAAACATCATAGATGGAGAGGCGCTCAATAGTATCGGTGACATAGATTTAGGTGTAAAATATAGTTTCAATAAAAACTCCAAAGTACCCATCTCGCTTTCAGTTATTCTAGGCTTACCCACTGGTACTATAGGGGGAGGCACGCAAGGTAACTTGCAGACGGGTGATGGAGAATTTAATCAACTTGTACAGCTTGATTTTGGGAGTGGATTTCAGCTAGGCCAAAGCGCTTCCTACTTCAGTGGGTATGTCGGAGTCAATAATCGGACACAGGGCTATTCTGAAGAATTTAGATATGGTATAGAGTTTGGACTTGGGCTTATCCAAAATAAATTATGGGTAAGTGGAAAACTAAATGCCGTAGAGTCATTTAAAAATGGAGACACTGCAGAAACGGTGACGAGTACAAGCATTTTTGCTAACAACTCAGAATTTGTAAGTCTAGCACTAGAAGCAAGTTACTATGTGACTAAAAACATAGGCATCTCGGCAAGTGTAGCATCAGCGGTGCGCGGAGAGATAATAGCTGCGGCCCCTGCCTATTCTATTGGGCTATTTATGGATATCAAATAGGAAATAAAAACAATAAGGAAAATATTTTGGTTTTTAATGGAAGTTGTCAGCCGTCATCCTATTGAGGGGATGGCGGCTTTTTTTTGTTGACTTCTGATATCACAACTGTCCAAAATAAATAAAAAAGACATGGAGGTTTTCCCTAAACTTAGGGTACAACAAACCTAGATCCATGTCCATAGTAAAAGTATCTCTTTTTAGTCAAGTACTAAAGCAAATAGATAGCAGTATATTCAATAGATTAGTAACAAAGCATGGCTGTGACAAATTTAGTAAGGGCATAAATACATGGACTCATTTTGTATCGATGTTGTTTATGCAAATGTCGAAGGTCGACTCACTTAGAGACATCAGTAACGGACTTAGAAGTGCTACAGGAAATTTGTCACATTTAGGTGTAGAAAAAGCACCGAGTAAATCGTCGATCAGCTACATCAATAAGAAACGTAAGGCCATCTTCTTTGAAGAGCTCTATTTTGAATTGTTGGAACAACTGGAGCCTAGCATATGCCGACGTAGAAAATATGCTCGCAGATTAAAACGCAAAGTATTCATAATGGACTCCAGTATCATACCATTATGTCTATCTCTATTTGATTGGGCAAAATTCAGAACTAAGAAGGGGGCTGTCAAATTACATGCAGTATTGGATTATGATACAGGTTTGCCTAGTTATGCCACAATAACAGATGGCAAAAAGCATGATGTCAAAGTGGCTAAAGACACTGTATTTCCTAGAGATTCAGTACTTGTAGTTGATCGAGCTTATGTCGACTATGAGTGGCTGTATAATTTGGACAGCAGCGGGGTATTCTTTGTAACAAGGCTAAAGTCTAATGCTGATGTGAAAGTTGTACAAACATTCCTAACTAATGAAAAGCAAGAACATGTCTTAAGTGACCAAGACATAGAGTTGACAGGCTTCTACAGTGCTCAAAAGTATCCTGACAAACTAAGGATAGTCAAAGTTTATGACAAAGAAAATGACCAGACATTGATTCTATTGACTAATAATTTATCTTGGACAGCAGACACCATATCGCAACTTTATAAGGCTAGATGGGACGTTGAGGTCTTTTTCAAGCATCTTAAGCAACTCTTTAGAATAAAAACCTTTGTCGGTACTTCCGAAAACGCAGTTCGTATACAAATGTGGTGTTCAATGATAGCCATACTGCTTTTCAGTTACCTCAAACAAAAAGCAAAGTACAAGTGGAATTTGTCCAACTTAGTCACCTTTTTGAGGATAAACCTTTTTGTAAAAATTGAACTGTGGAAATGGTTGAACAACCCAATTATAAAGAAAGCAAATCCGCCTCCTCAGAATACCCTGTTTTAGAATTGTAGGCTTGGTTTTGGATTTATAAACTCCTAGAAGCATTTAACAAGGCATTTGGGATAGATTTCCTTTGCTTTTAATTTATTTTGGACACTTGTGTTCTGATATGTAAAATTTTAAACATGTAGAACAACTTGAGAACTGTTGCTTAGGCTTTTAGATCGATTAATCCTCAAAATCAGCTAGCCCTGTCGCTCCCGATTCACTACCAGCTTCGTGACATCAGGCCTAGAGTAATGCCCTGCAACATCAAAATTAGTGCCTCGATTTTCACTGATCTATTGAAAGCAAGGTATAGTATTCTTGCAGATTTAGGACGTGGCCTTTGCATACTCGATAAGAGTAGACGTTTTTCCTGAGCCAGCAACTGCATTTACCTTGATATTGCCTGTAGAATTTACGATTGCTTGTTGTTCCGTAGTCAGTATCATAAGTCACCATTACTTAATCCTCAAACTTCACCAGCCTCTGCCGCCCACGATCCACCACTAATCTTGTCACATCAGGCCGACTATAATGCCCCGCCACATCAAAATTCTGTCGCTCCTCCAGTACCATATTAAGATCCAGCTCTGCAGTAAATAAGCCTTCCTTGTCTACCACTGGCTCCATCAGCCATTGCCCTCTTGGATCCATAATTCCAGAACCGCCATTAGCAATATCAGCAGGCGCATGGGCACGCATGAGCTTGGCATGCGGGATGCCATCAGGGATATCATTTTTCTGAAAAAGACCTGACACAGAGATCACATAGGAACGAGATTCCTTGGCTATAAACTCTGTGATGTCAGTTGTATTTCTAAGGCAGCCAGGCCAGACTGCGACGTGCAGATTTTCGCCTTGCGCATAGAGTGCTGTTCGTGACAGCGGCATCCAGTTTTCCCAACAGTTGAGCCCACCTACTCGGAACGCTTCAAGCTTATGCACCTGCAAGCCATTGCCATCCCCTTGCCCCCATACTAGCCTTTCTTCATAGGTCGGTTGCAGTTTTCTGTGGATAGATTGAATGATGCCTTGCTTATCTATATACACTAAGCTACAGTAAAGCGTATGCCCTCCTCTATCCATCGCGCGCTCTATCGTACCTAAGTATATAGCTATACTATGCTGCTTGGCAGCAGCGCAGATGCTATCTAGATCTCCTCCACTTATGTCCACTCCTTCTTGTAGGTAGTGCGCATGAATCTCTTTTTGGATTTTAGAATTGAATTCCGCTCCTCCTGTAAAGGAGAGCCAGAAAGGATAGCCGGGTAGGAGGCCTTCCCCAAAGACGACTAGGTCACAGGACTGCTTACCTGCATCCGTAATATAGCCTAGGATTTTTTCTGTCGTCTTAGCTTTGTTTAGCCAGACAGGAGCGATTTGTGCGAGGCCTACTTTCATGTGAGAAAGGTAGGTATTTAGCAGATATTATTCATCTTAATTGCCTCAACAGGATTTACAAAATATCAAAGAAGCCAAGATTTTAAATCTATCCTGTACCTCATGATAACCTTATAAATCCTGTTGTAGACAATGTTTTACACCTACTTTTGTAAAACCAATTTCTCAGTAAGTATATCATTCTCACTTTTAAGACTGACTAGATAGATACTACTTGCCAAGTCTGATAGATTTATTCTCTTGCTGTATTGCCCTAGCTCTTTATGACCTTGAGCGATGGTGGTTATGGTTCTACCTTGCTCATCTTTAAGGTCTAGGGTAATCTTACCTGCTGCTTTTATTTCGTAACTGATGGTCACAAAGTCTGAGGTAGGGTTAGGCCTTAAGCTGAGGGTATTCAGTTCTGGGCGGGATGAAGAAAGGGTATTTCTTTTTGCAGAAAATTTATTCTGCACATCTATGCATTCTCTATTGAAGCCATAAGTCTCTCCTAGCTGCTGTTGCTGGCTGATATTGAGTACCTCCAATAGTATGCTCTCATAGGTCTTTCTCGTCTTCTTCCAATCAGCTGCACTTTCTTCTGGCACTATTTCATTAAACCTTAAGGTTAGTTCCTTTACTTGGTCTGGAGAGAGCTTGAGCTCAGATTTCAGATAGTTGATTCTTTGGGTTTTGTAGTCATCATCTACACTAGCTAGTTGTGCAGAGAGACCCGCATTCATTAGAAACAAGCAGAAAAATAAGCTTAGTAAGGTCATATTGCTATAAATTTTAGAATGTGAAAAGTAAAATACTCTTAGATAAATATCCAGTAGTGGACACTATTTAACGCAGTATCTTTCACTTAGGTATGAGATCAGAAAATATTTAACTTTTGGTCTGCTTATATCACTTATTATGCTCCATATACCTTAGAGTGAGATAACTCATTGTCTTCACGCCTGTAAGCAAGCTAGACTCATCTATAAAAAAGTCAGGCGTATGGTGAGGTGCCGCATCTAAAGGATCTATGTCCAATGGCTTCCCACCTACAAAGAAATAGAGACCCGGCACCTCCTGCGCGAAGAAAGAAAAATCTTCAGCACCTGTAGAAGCATTAGTGACGATGACCTTTTCCTCCCCTGCTGCACTATATAGGGCAGGCAACATATCTCGAGTCAGCTCATGATTATTGAAGGTAATCGGGTAGCCTTTGTCTATTTCTATTTCTACTGTTGCCTCTGAGGCCTCAGCTATATTTGTCAAAGTTCTCTTTATACGATTATGTATATCTGTCTGCATATCCTTGTCCAAGGTCCTGATGGTACCTAGCATCTCCACTTCTTCAGGAATAATATTACTTCTGAATCCACCCTTTATTTTCCCTATCGTAATGACACAGGCTTCTTTAGTCAGCTCCATCTGTCTGCTCACAATAGTCTGCAGTCCGAGTATCATCTGTGCGGAAACAGTAATAGGATCTATACCACCCCAGGGTCGAGAACCATGTGTCTGCTTTCCTTTCACGACGATGCGCATACTATTCACGGCTGCCATTATTCCACCTAGTTTGTACCGAATAGTACCTGCGTCTAGACCAGCACTAATATGCTGACCGAACATCACCTCGATTCCATATTTATCTATCAGACCTTCCTTTATCATAAGTTCAGCACCTCCTTCTTCTCCAGGAGGAGCTCCTTCCTCTGCAGGCTGGAATACAAACACGACCTTACCGCTCAACTTATCTTTCATCTGCACCAGAACCTTGGCCGCACCTAGAAGCATAGCGATATGTGTATCATGTCCGCAAGCATGCATGACACCTACATCCTCGCCTAGATATTCAGACGTAACTTTAGAGGCAAAAGGTACTGGTGTTCTTTCTGTGACAGGAAGGCCATCTATATCCGCCCTCAGACCGATAGTCGGACCAGGCTTGCCAGAATCCAATACGGCTACCACACCAGTAAGTGCTATTCCTGTATCGACTTTTAGTCCAAGCTTCCTCAACTCTTCAGCGATGCGTTCAGCAGTTTTGTATTCTCTATTGGACAATTCTGGATTCTCATGGAAGTACCTACGCAAGGAGATGACTTCAGACTCTACCTCGGCAGCAAAATTTTCTATGAGGGGATTTGTTTCTTGAGCTATACTGACAATACCGAAAGAGAAAAAAAGAAAGATTAGTAGGATTTTCATAGTCTAGATTTTAAAGTAAAATACATTATTTCTCTTTAAATCAAAGACAAATTACCGATCTAGCCATTCTTAAAAGTCACTTAATCTCTCTCCACTCACGATTAACTCTTCATCACTATGTATGGTTCTGATTTAAGACATTTAGTCTAGGACTGGAATAAACAGCAACACTAGAAATATCTTCGATGTGTTCAATGACTGATCTACTAAATACTGCAGAACTTTTGCAACCTATAACTCTTAGAAATATTGCAATGACAAATCTATAATATGTTACCTAATTAGTAGGTATGAAAAAACAAAACTGGAGCTTTAGTCACGTGTTAGAATGCCTTATAATACTCAGCCTAAAGATCGCAATTTTGAGTATTGTAACTTTTATAGAGCTGCTTTAGAAAAGCCTTCATCTCTAGGTTACTAGCCGCAGCCCTTTGGTTTTTGTAGATTTCTTGATACTTCTTTTCTTCTAGCTGGAGGTTGTAGAGTAAATCGTACTTAAATGTAGACTTGTCTGGTCTGGTAAATTTGGCCCAGGTCATTTTATTTACCCCAAATTCGTTTCTGTAGATTGCTACAAAACCCTCATCTGCAATCTTGCTTTTTTCCTTACTGACCTGATAGCTGTCATACTTGCTAAAGAAAGCTACACCATTATTGGCTAAGTATCTAAAGAAATCAGATGGTTTTCCCTCCCGCTTCATGTAAGCTCCACAGGATGCCAGATATAAAACAGAAAAGTAGGGCACTTTATTCGCAAGACCCAGCTCTATCACCTGCTCTACACTGAGTTGTTCAGGGTCAGTAATGTTTTGGAAATAACTAAGTGATTTCTCATTAAGATAAGTGTCTACATCTTCGAGCTGCCCACTCGCTACACTGCTTGCTAACTCTTGATATTCTTCTATCATCTTGATTCGATCCTGTGCACAGGAAATAAGAAGCAATGACAGAATCATGGTTGCACAAATTATTTTTAGCATGACTCTAAGCTAGCTAATGACTGGGACTCTTTTGATTTTTCGTTCAAGCTAATTGCACAAATGTAGCTCAGTTAGGGTATAGCTCTATCGTAGGATACTATTTATCAGCTAGGCTCGCTACAAAACCTGCAATAGCTTCTGCACTGGTTGCTTTGAAGCCCTTCTTCTTAGACCATTTAAACAGGTCTCCATATTTACTTAATTTCTTTTTCAGTTCTTTTTTTCTTAGTTCAAAACTAAGTACCTCATCACCCTCCATAAGATAGAATTTCTGCTTACCTGCAAATCTCTTCGTCTCTATAATCTGACCAGGGGGTCGCTGAACAGTGACAGCTGTAGAGACCTCATAATCAATAAGTAACTTATACTGCTCATCACTATACAAAAGCAGACTATAATCAGATTTCAAATTCTTAAGAGGCTTGTGGACAAAGTGTAAAGAATCCATAAAATGAAAATCCGGAGGCAAGCCAGATCTGATGACTAATCTTGCTATTTCACTTGGCTTCAGTTCCAGATACTTTTTCTCATTCTCTCTGGCCTCCACACTGCCAGTCTCTCCATTTAGATTAATCAGAATATCCTTATGCAAGGCACCATTAATGCTATACAGATCTGCTATTATAAAATCTTCAAAAAGATAACAGCTACCCTTGACATCCTTGTAGCGGTCTGGGTCTACATCAGTGGTGTTACTAAAGATTACTTTGCTCTGGGCACTGAGCATTCCTGAAAAAAGGAGGAATAAAATAATTTTTCTCATAAGGGAAGGTGGCATTTTATTGACTGTAAAAATATAGATAACACTGTATTATCGGCATATTATTTTAGACAATATACCACTGCTCCAACTTTAACAAAAGCCTAATAAAACCACAGTCGGTATCTTCTAATCCTAATTAAGATCAGGAACACGTGATGACTCTTTTAGAGCAACATAAAGAAAAGCATCCTCCCCTCTCTTGAGCTTTATAGACATCCTCTGAAATTGATGCCCAGCAGCAATAAAATCTATATCATAGCGTCCTCTCTTTAGAGGATACAAGGTGAATAAGCCTTCTTCATCAGAAATTGTACTGCTGAGTTCCTCTCCATCTTTTCGCAACTTTATTTCAACATTGTCCATAAGATCATAAGAGCCCTGTTGTCTGATTATACCTTTGATGGACAAGTCCTTTTTTTTGAACACTACAGCAGCTTGTGTCTCTGGCTGGACATAAGGTCTGATTATCTGTCCTGAAGTGGTATTGTCTAAATCTATCAAAGGTGGATTATGTATGACACTAGGGCCTACACAAATAAACTCATACGATTCATTTAACTCGATGTCCTGAACTAGTGTATCCTTATTAATTACTACAGGAATTACTTTGCGTTCATATCCAAGATAGAAGGCTTCTAATTCGTAGTTGCCTTTTTCAAGATTTTCAAATAAATAGTTGCCATCAAAATCTGTTTGAGTTCCAGTGATAACTTTTCCGTCCTGATACAAGGTTACATTACAGAACAAGACTTGTTCATCTGTAGCCATATCCGTAACATTTCCTTGCAACACTGACTGACTTACCAAATCCGATACTGACAACATTAGTAAACTATATGTAAGAAATAGTGCTTTCATAAGATCCTTTTATCAAATTAAGAAACAACCAAAAAAGGCAAAGTATTCACTATACCTCCCCCACTGATAATAGTCAAATTATATCTCCCTGAAATAAAATCACTGACCACAATAGTATTCTTCCCTTTTGTCATTCCCTCAATCTGCTGTACCCGCCTCCCCGTACTCGTCGTTATCACAACTCTATCCACAGCTGCTGAAAGCTCCAGTGTCAACTGATCAATCGCCGGACTAGGATACAGCTCAGCGCTTATGCTCTTCGCCTGATAAGAAACAACTACAGGCTTTTCTATAGCAGCTTCACAGCTAGCCATATGAGCATACCCACTTATCAGCCGCACAATCAAAGCATTCAATTTTTCTACGTCGTAATCAGGGATGGCATGCGTCAGATGCTGCTCCCCTATCCCACTATCATCTGTCAAGAACACATAAGTGCCATTGGTCATCATGGCTAGTTGCTTCATCAGATACTCTGTCTCTCTGTCTATCCCGCTAGCAGTTATCGGAATCAACTTAATGCCTAGTGCGGCGGCTTCAGCGACCTGGTTCTGTAGCTTAGCCAATACCTCAGGATTATAATGAGGGGGTGCATCAAGAAGTAAAAAAATGATTCTGTTTATAGCCTTTTCATTCCAGTCCTGCGCCAAGGCCACTCCCAAGCCCGCTTCCACCGCTTCTGGAAAATCAGCACCCCCTCCAATAAGTTGTTCTTCCATGAAACTAATAGTCGCACTTACATCTGTACTTAAGTCTGTCTTGGCAGTCAGAAAGTCATCCCACTTGTCCTTATAGAAAACAGAACCTACTCTGATCTCTAAGTTCTCATCGCTTTTAGCTACTTGCTCTACCACATCAGTGAGCTCGGCTTTGAGATAGGCAATCTCATCAGACATAGATCCAGTTGCATCTACAACGAACATGATGTCCAATTCTAATGGCTCTGAAGTAGTCTCGCATTCTACTGGCAACTGGATCGTCTGATCCATTTTCTGATGACGCTTGCTAGGCTGAAGATGAAAGTCGAAACTTTCATCTTCATAACCAACAATCAACTTAGTAGCCTCATCCCTATCAGGATGCTGCCATAACTCTACCTTACCATTATTATCAGTTGTTCCTTCCCAAACAACTGTATCAGTTAAAGTCATGAGCAACACCTTACAATTAGGCAGAGGAAAATTATTTTCATTAGTAACTAAAACTGTAATCCTATCTCCCATCGGCAGTTGCCAGTAGTCTAGCATATCAGTGTAGACACCATCCTGAGTGAGTTCTAGCCAGTCCTTCCAATTTGTCAAGTCATTCCATTCTGCGGCAGTGAGTTGGCCAGCTTCCTGCGTGGCATTTTGCAGATGCTCATCTGCATCATCAGCTGGACTGACCTCTTCGTCACTCCTTTCTTGTTCTACTTTCTGCGTAGGAGGCAATGGTTCTTGCTTTACAACCTTACAGTTTTGAAGACTACTCTTTGACACTTTCGATTTAAGGCTAGACTTATTAAGTCTTACGCCATCTATATGATAAAGTGTAGCATCTGCCATTGACCCTCTTACAGATATGACCTCGCTAGTTTCATCGCTTACAGAAATTCCTGCTGAAGTTGCTGCGATATGAGCTATTTGCTTAGTTGGTAAGGCAGATAACTCTGCACTTTTCTTTCTACTAAATAACTTTTTTACTCGAGCCTTTAGAGAAGGTTTTGTCACAACTTCACTTATCACAACTCCACAACTAGTGTTATCCATTTCTACTAATGGCACTTTGTAAGCTACTACCTCCACGCAGTCTAACAAGGTACCTTCCGCCATGTGGAATGAAACCCGAGTTACCTCGCCTGTCGTCACCGAAACCGTTTTTCTATTTGCTTCGTAGCCTAGATATTCTACTTCTACCTCATACAGCCCAGCACTCAAATCCCAGAACATTGACTTGCCATCAAAATTAGTAGTTGTAGCAACTACCAGTGAATCTTCACTGAATAATGAAACCTTGGCAAACATCACGACCTCTTCGGAATTCGCTTCAGATACCACTACTTCTATTCCTGTATACGGCTCGACTGTAGCCATGCCCAGCAAGCCTATTAGCGTTATTAAGATTATAGATTTCATCATCAGTTGTGGATTTAGCTTTTAGCAATAGAGTTAAGAGACATATATTTTTTTATCAGCTCGATAAACTCAGCTCTGTACCCATCTTTGTCTTTACCCTTGTTCTTCATCGCTGTCGTCATACAGTTATTGAGATCAGAAGTCTTGAGATATTTTGACTGACCTATATTCATCCCAAACTCTGCTACCGACACAGAAAATTGTACATCCTTATCTAGCTTCTCAACATCACTGACCTTCGACATGATTCTATCTTCAAACTTGATACTCTTATCAGCGTCAGGCTGCTTATACCTATACTTAATATAACCGAGGGCTTGATTTGCGGACGCTTGTTTGACAGCGCGGTTTTCAGGCACTTCTCCATCAACACTAGCCGTAAATTCGTTCTCCACTCCTACAGGTATAATCTCATAGATAGCCGTCACAGTATGACCAGCACCTACTTCTCCTGCATCCTTCTTATCATCATTAAAATCTTCTTTGGCTAACATTCTATCCTCATAGCCTATCAGTCTGTATGACTTGACATAAGCAGGATTGAACTCTATCTGGATCTTGACATCTTTTGCTACTGTAAATAAGGTGCCCGCAAACTCATTGATAAAAACTTTTTTAGCTTCTGCATAAGAATCTACATAAGCATGATTGCCATTGCCTTTGCCAGCTAGCGATTGCATTTTATGATCTTGATAATTACCTGTTCCAAAACCAAGAATAGATAAGAAGATGCCTGTCTCTCTTTTCTTCTCTATCATTTTCTCCAAGTCACTGGTGTTACTGACTCCGATATTAAAGTCTCCATCAGTAGCTAGGATAACTCGATTATTACCTCCCTTGATAAAATTCTTCTTGGCAATTTCATAGGCGGTGATGATGCCTTGTGCACCAGCAGTCCCACCACCTGAGCTCAGCTTCTCTAGTCCTTCCATTATTTTCTTCTTGTTCTTAGCAGAGGTAGAAGGTAGGGCGACACCTGCTCTGCCTGCATAGGTGACGATAGCGACTCTGTCTTCTGGTCTTAGTTGCTCCACCAGCAGTTTCAGGGACTTGACCACGAGGGGTAATTTATTGGGGCTACCCATACTACCAGAGACATCCACTAGGTAGACAAGATTAGAGGGTGGCAGTTGTGACTTATCTACCTCCTTTGCCTTAGCTGAAAGATGGAGCAATCTGTGATCCTTGTTCCACGGGCAAGTGGTGTAGGCAGGCTTGACATGAATGGGATGCTCTCCAGCTGGCTCTTCGTAGTCGTACTGAAAGTAGTTAATCATTTCTTCTACACGTACGGCATCCGCGGGCGGTAGTTGATTAGAATTTAGGAATCTTCTTACATTGCTGTAAGACGCCTTGTCTACATCAAGTGAAAAGGTGGAAAAGGCCTCTTGTGCAGGAGAGACAAAGGGATTTTCTGTAGGCTTGTCATACACTTCAGAAGATGCTCGCTCTTCTTCTGTTACAGTTGATGTGGATGCCTGACTAGTATTATCATTACCTGCCTCTACTCTTACACCATCTATATAGTAATGCGTAGCGTTTGCTCTGGAACCTCTTACTGAGATATTGGAATTATTATATACGGAGACTCCTGCTACTTTGGCTGCTAACTGAGAAATATTTTTGGTAGGCAAAGATTCTCTCAGACTCTTTTGCTTCCGTTTGAAAACATTCTTCACTCTAGACTTCAGTGATGGTTTAGTAGAGACTATTTCAGATAACATAATGCCCGAGGTTGTATTATCCTTAGAGACTAGAGGCACTTTATATCCGACTACCTCTACACAATCCAATAGTGCACCCTGATCCTCCATCTGCATGTTCACTTTCGTCATCTGACCTGTGATTACAGTTATAGCTTCTTGTTTGAAAGTTTGAAAGCCAGTGTACTTAACTTCTATATCGTAAGTTCCCTCAGCTAAGTTTTCAAAACGATATAGTCCATCTAGGTCAGTCACAACTCCTGTAAGCAAAGAGTCTTTATCATACAGCATGACTGAAGCACCTATGAGATTCTCCCCCGTCTCTAATTCTGTAATATGGCCTTCAATACCTGTATGGGGTTCCAAGGAGAAAAATCCCATAAGACCGACGATAAGTGATAATAAGATTCCGGTTTTCATAATTAAAATTTTATAAGTGTGAATAAATGATTGGTCAGCGTCTGGGTTTGTCTATGGAGTGGATGGCTCATAAGATTTCTTAAAATTCATTCCATAGATGCCCTCCCATTTAGCTTCTACTCTAGGATCTTTGACATCCACTAGTTCTTTTAATTCATAGACGTTTTTATAACCATAACCATAGAGATTTATAAATGTGGGTATGTTCAGTGCTAGTGGTGCCATCTTCGTAACCATATACTTAGAGTCACCTGTAAAGTTGTTATTACAGTAGATGAGGATACGCTTATCCTTAGACCCTATCGCTTTTTCTAGAGACTCCTTATTGAACTTTGGAAAAGGCAGATGCACTGCTCCTTTGATATGTCTTCCCATAAAATCTGAAACAGATCTCGTATCGAGTATAATTGTATTCGGATCTTTTGCATATTCAAAAAAGGTATCCAGAGACACTAATCTCCCTGCTCTGTATACTTGTACCTTACCTGACAATTTTAGAAATTCAGGGTATTCTATCGGACTTTCTTTGACTAGCCTTTCTTGGAAATCTTTATGCTCATTAACTTTCTGAGCACTCAATGTATTAATGGCTAGACAAAAAGTGAGGAGCAGTGTATAAATAAAATAGTTCTGCATCGTGTAAGTTTTTATTGATAGAAAATAAGTTACGCTAGCAGGATGTTATTACTTTTGGAATTACACAACTGAGAATAAAAAAAATAATAGCAGAGCAATTTTGAGTGCCGATGGCGACATAACAGAAGCAGAGCTGATTCAGAAATACCAGCAATCAGGAGATCAGCAGTGGCTCGGGAAACTGTTTACGCCATACATGCAACTGCTTTATGGTGTCTGCCTTAAGTACTTAAAGAATAGTACAAAAGCGGAGGATGCAGTAATGGATGTGTATGAGCATGTGAGTCAGAAACTGAAAACTCATAAAGTCGAGGACTTTAGACCCTGGCTGTATGTCGTAACAAAGAATCACTGTTTTGACAAACTGAGAAAAGCGTCAAAGAAACTAGAAAAAGAAAAAAAGGCGCAGGATATGTATTCTGAGACAATTTTTCATCCTGATAATGTATCCAAGGAGGATCAGCTAGTCAAGATGGAAGCTTGTATAGAAAAACTAAATAAGGAACAAAAGAGCTGTATAGAGGCGTTCTATTACAAAGCTCTATCCTACGATCTGATAGCTGAAAAGTATGGGCTGAGCTGGAATAGCGTCAGGTCATATATTCAAAACGGCAGAAGAAAGTTGAAACACTGTATGGATAGCAAATAGTAAAAAACCATGTCACTAGACAAAAAACATAAAGCTTTACTCCAGAAACTAATAGCTGGCACTATCTCAGACCATGAGCAATGGCAGCTAGAACGTGCTAGTCTAGATGATCCTTTCCTAGCGGATGCCCTGGAAGGCTATCGCCTAAAGGAGGTGAATAAAGATGCAGTATCCGCTCTGACCAAAAAACTACAGAACAAAAATCAACCTACAAAAACAAGGTCTCTGTTATGGAAACGCCTTTCTATTGCAGCCAGCTTACTGATTCTCATGAGTGCTTCTTTCTGGATGTTTAAATCCAATCAAGCAGATATGATCAATATGTCTACTGCACAAAAATCTGCTCCTCTAAAAAGCAAGGCGAATACAGAAAGGGTCGCAGAAACACAAGCTGCCGAAGACCAAATATTAGTCTCAGAAGAAGAGGAAGATAATTCTGGAGCTTCGTTTGAAAAATTGAAGGCCGAAAAAAGCGCTAGGAACAATGATAAAGAAACTGAAGCTTGGGCTGATAGCGCTGTGTCACCTAAGAAAGCTAAACCCTCTACCTCTCAGGCTCAGGTCCAGACCACTCCTCCCACAACTGTACAAGAAGAAGAAGTTCAATCTTTGGAAGAGGCTCTTGCAGAGTACGAGGAGCGCTTCCCTGAAGAGCAAGTCATGGACGAAATAGTAGTTCTAAAAGATTCGGATACACTGGAGAGTTCTGCAGATGGTGGGCAAAACAAAGTTGCAAAGGAAGTAGCTAAAAAGAAAGCTGCGCCTATCCCAGCTTATAAGAAAACTAAAGTAGTAGCGGTGCCTGTGGAACCACAAACTGATATCGCAATTCTTCAAAATGTTGGACGTATAGAAAGATTACCTGCGATCACAAAAGGCCTTATTGTGAACAGTGAGGGTCAGCCTATGCCCGGTGTGGAAATACTAGACACGGAGAACAATAAATTAGTGGAAACAGATGATGCAGGAAATTTTTTCTTGCCCGATATGAATGGTTATGTCATCACAGCTTTTGCTGGGTACGACTCCATGACTGTAGCCATAACTCCTAATCTTTCTATACAATTACAAAAGTCTTCAGAAACTCTCAGCCAACCTCATAAGCGACTGGTGGATATGATGGACGACGGAGAACTCCGTAATTATTATATCAATGAACTGAATGTCATCTTTTCCAGAAATTGGCCAATCTGTAATCAGTCACAAATAAACAACGTAAGTCAGAGCCAAGGCTTAGGAGGTCGATTGAAAAACAATACAACTGCGCACCTCGTAATCAGTGGTAATGGAACAATAGACGATACCACCTTCTATGATGAACTCCCTGAAAGTTGCAGCTCAAAAATCCAAGACTTGCTTGCGGCTGCAGAATCAGCTCAACTCTTTATCAAAGGGCGACCAATGAATTTTACTTATAGAATTAATTTCTAAGCCTACGTTATTATTCTATCTTGGCAGCATGTCAGATAACTCTATCAGCCTCAATAAATACATCAGCTCCACCGGCATCAGCTCTCGCCGCGAAGCAGACAAATGGATAGAAGCAGGACGTGTCAAAATAAATGATGTCGTCGCTATCAAAGGCAATCGTGTAGCGCCCGGCGATACAGTTACCCTAGATGGAGAAACTATTGTCAATAAAACCAAACCCATCTATATTGCTTTCCACAAGCCCCCTGGCATCACCTGCACCACCGACCTCAATGATCCTGACAATATCATAGACTACCTCGGACATCCAGAAAGAATCTTCCCAATAGGCCGACTAGACAAACCTTCTTCTGGACTCATCTTCCTCACTAATGATGGAGACATCGTCAACCAAATTCTGAGAGTAGAAAACAAACACGAAAAAGAATACCTGGTCAATGTCAGCAAACCTATCACTGAAAAATTCATGAAACGCATGTCGCAGCCTATCCCCATGCTAGGAACTAAGACCCACCCCTGCAAGGTCATACAACTAAAAGAAAAACTCTTCAAAATCATCCTCACCCAAGGACTCAATAGGCAGATCCGCCGTATGTGCGAGTTCTGTGACTACAGAGTCGTCAGTCTCAAGCGGGTAAGGATCATGCATATCAATATAGATGATCTGAAGATGGGGGCATGGAGAAATCTTACAGAGCAGGAAATGAAAGGCTTGAGAAAGGCTTTGGAGGGCAGTGTGAAGTAGAGATAACTTCTATACAATTACTTTATCCAGTAATTCTAGTTATACTTAGTTAGTTCAATCAGCATACACAACCATGAATAGAATAGAGCAATGGATAAATGATCATAAGAAAAAAAGGCCCTCCTCATGGCACTGGAGAAGAGATGGTTATTATATCGAAGATATTATCCCATCTGTGTATGAATGCTACGCCATCATCTATCATCCCTACTATCTACCTAATGGCCAACTGATAACAAATGAACAAGCTGAACAAAATCACCAAATGAAGTTGGTGATACATCTTAATAAAGAGATAGAAAAAGAATTCAAAATTCCATTTTCTCAATTACCCAATAGCCCGTACGATATTGAAGAAAAAATAAGAACCAAAGTTAGCTCTAGTTTGTACACCGAGGAACAGCTGGAGAAGAAGATCAAAAAGTTCTCAGATAGAATGCTGAAACATGCATTTAAACCTCTACAAGATCTGATGGATGGCAAAGAATTAGAAGAGGATAAAGAAGTTACCCGAGAAGGAAAATGGTCAGAAGTATTTAAGTTTTATAGATTAGATTTCAACACAAAGTCCAGTTGGTATGACACCTATAATTTAGAGAGTAGTAAGAAAATTGCCAATGCACAGATGCCTGCTCAAGATTTTCTCCCAGTATCCATCCTTATACAATTGAGAAACTTCCTTCATTCCAATGGAGTAGAAAAGTTAGATGTCAATTTATGGAATCAAACTATTGAACCTAGATCTTTGCTAAATGCCGATTCAGAAAATGTAAAATATTCAGCTATAGTCAAAGAAGAAGCCATCAATATTATTTCCGCAACGAATAGAGAATGGATTTTTGTAAATCCTCATGATTACTGTAGAACAATAGTTGGAGGTTCAGTAAAGTTCATTGACAAACTTAGAGCAGAGACTACTCTAGAAATTTCTGACAATCTAAGATCCACCCATAGAATAAATAGTTATTTCGGAGAATGACAAGCAATACTCTATAGCCCTACCTTCCAATAAAAAGGCCCGCTGAAATCAGCAGGCCTTTCTAAATATCTTTTAAAACTTTTTTTCTATTGTAGCTTAAACTTTACCGGAAGTGTATAGAGAACTCTTACGTTTCTTCCTCTCTGCTTTCCAGGTGTCCACTTCTGTGGAAGGTTATTCATCCCTTTTACAACTTTGAAAGCGGCATCTCCACAACCGGCACCAGGGTCTCTTACGATGTTAATATCATCTACAGAACCATCCTCTTTTACAACGAACTGTAGTACTGCCATCCCTTCTACACCATTCTCTCTTGCTATCGCAGGATACTTCAGATTCTTATAGATATACTGTAGCATCTTTTCCTTTGCACATTTTTCTTTTTCCTTATCTCCTCCAGGTGTATCCTCACATCCTGGGAAACGTGGCATCTGCTCTACGACCTTAAAGATTTCTGGCTCTTCTGGCGGTGGTTGCGGCGGCGGAGGTGGTGGAGGTGGTGCTTCTTCCTCAACAATAGGCTCAGCTTCTACAACATCTTCCTCTTCTACATCCATATCCTCAAAGACAGGCTCTTCCTCCTCTTCTATCTCTTCTTCCGGTACCTCTTCGATAATCGGAGGTGGAGGTGGTGGTGGTGGCGGTGGCGGCTCAGCCGTACGTGGCGGCTCTATCTCTATTTCTTCATCTAATTCTAGTGCATCATCTGGTATAAATACCACATCATCATAGGTCGTCCAACTAAACGCAAATAGCGTCGCAGCCAAAGCTGACGCTAATCCGAATAAGAACAATGGTCTAGTAAAACCAAACCCATTCACATCTGGATACTTAGCTCTTGCATCTAGTGGTGAAGCCCACTTATGGCCGGCATACTTTTCAGTTAGATTTTTATTGGCTCTGGACTTGAAAAGATTTCTCATGAACAGTATCACACCAATTACTACAAACGCTATAAGCAGAATGAGGAGCATCGATGTGGAGCCTCTAAAGGCAATATCACCCATAGGTATAAGTTTTCTTAAGTTTTCAAAGATATAGACGAAGAATAACTTACTGAAAATCAAAAGATTATCTTGAAAGACAAATCAAATGACTAAGTTATATTACTCTGTCTTCTATTAAGCATGTAAAATAACATTGTCCCCGCAAAAGAGCCAACAATATTTGCAATAATATCAAATTTATCGAACAGACGACCTGTAGGCAAAAGACTTTGCAAAATCTCCATAAGATACCCATATACAGATGGGACCACTATAAGCCACAACCAAGGTATGCCCTTAGTAGCTTTCTGTCTCAGCACAAAGGCAAGCAAAACTGCCATCATAAGATACATGATAACATGGGCCAATTTATCTTCATTAGGAAAAAACCTATATGTAGAGGGCTCATATACAGGCAACAAAGACATAGCAGTCACTGTAATCGTCCAAACCGCAAAAGCTATAATTGCTTTCAATTATCAGAATATATTAGCAGCCTGACTCTTAGATGCTGAGCAAGACTATTGTGGTGTATGATGGTTACGAAATAAGGCCTTTGTAGCCTTCAGCATCCATCAGCGCATCTAATTCAGAGGCATCTGTCAGCTCTATTTTCACTATCCATCCTTCTCCATAAGCATCATTATTGACCAAATCTGGCTGATCTCCATTATTCTCATCCAACTTAGAATTGAATTCAAGGATCTTTCCTGACACAGGCATGAAGAGATCAGAAGTAGTTTTTACAGCTTCTATCGTTCCGAAGATCTCATCTTTTGCAATGGTTTCTCCTACTGTTTCCACCTCTACATAGACAATTTCTCCCAGCTCAGATTGTGCAAAATCTGTGATGCCGATATAAGCATGGTCACCATCTACTCGCAGCCACTCATGCTCTTTAGAATATTTAAGTCCTTCTTTGATGTTCATTTTATTGGGTCTTTTTTTATTTCTTCTTCGTTGTTCTCTTATTGGCAGTACGCTTAATGTTGGCCTTTCTCGTTGTTGGCTTTCTCTTAGCTACTACTTTCTTGGCTACAGCTTTCTTGGCAGTTCTTTTCTTAGCTACTGCTTTCTTTGCCGTTCTCTTTTTAGGAGCCGTTTTCTTTCCTGCGACTCGCTTCTTTGGAGCTGCTTTCTTGGCTACAGCTTTCTTGGCAGTTCTTTTTTTAGGAGCTGACTTCTTAGCTACGACTCTTTTCTTGGGTGCGGCCTTCTTAACTGTTGCTTTCTTTTTTGCTACAGCTTTTTTTGGTGCTGCTTTTTTAGCAACAACTCTCTTTTTAGGAGCAGCCTTCTTAGCTACACTTTTCTTAGGAGTGGCCTTTTTTGTTACTGTCTTATTTTTAGCTACCGTCTTTCTTTTAGCTGGCTTAGCTTTAGTGGCAGCCTTTTTCTTTGCTGTGCTTTTTCTCTTTGCTAATTTGACTGGCTTCTTCTTAGCCACTTTTATCCCTACCTGCTCTTTGAGCCAATCAGAGTTGACCGACTTAGGTCTTTCTAATGGTAAGCCGAAAGCTCTAGACCAGCAAGAATTAGCTAGAACACCTAGCGCCCTAGATACGCCAAAGAGTACTGTGTAATAAGTATACTCTTTAAGACCGTAATGGACTAGAATAGCACCTGAGTGCGCATCTACATTAGGCCATGGATTTTTTACTTTTCCTAGAGCGCCTAGGATAGGTGGAACTACTCTGAATAGTTGCCATACGATTTTGACATAATCATCATCCTTAATATAGTCCTCTGCAAATACTCTTTGTGCTGTAAATCTAGGATCTGGCTCTCTAAGAACAGCATGTCCGTAACCAGGAATCACTTTCCCGGCCTTTAGGGTTTTATTTATAAACTTAGCGACTTGATCATCTGTAGGCTTCGTGGTTTTTAGTTCCTTAGTCATCGTCATGATCCACTTGATGACCTCTTGATTAGCTAAGCCATGAAGGGGGCCAGCTAGCGAAGCCATCGCTCCTCCATATGACAAGTAAGTATCCGCTAGAGTAGAGTTGACTAGGTGCGCAGTATGCGCAGAAGCATTACCACCTTCGTGATCTGCATGGATAGTCAGGTATAATCTCATAAGACTCTTGAAGTCCTCAGTATCATTAATACCTAACATATGTGCATAATTACCAGCCCAGTCTAACTTAGGATCTGGTGCTATATGTATGCCTTTATGATAGACTCTTCTGTATATATACGCTGCTAGCCTAGGTAGCCTAGCGATCAGATTCATAGCGTCCTCATAGGTCGCATCCCAGTAGTCATTCTTATTCATGCCCTCAGCATATCGCTTAGCAAAGACACTGGTCGCTTGCATAGAATTTATCCCTATGATAAATTGTGTCATAGGATGGGTATTTTCTGGCAGAGAAGCCAAGGTATTCAGCGTAAGCTGAGGCAACTTAGACCTAGAGTACCATTCTTTGCTTAACCAATCCACATCACTTCTAGTCGGTATCTCATCTACTAGCATCATCCAGAATAGACCTTCAGGTAAAGGCTCTTTACCTCCCCCACTTCTTTTAGGAAGTATTTCTTTGATCTCTGGTATAGAGTAGCCTCTAAAAGTAATTCCTTTGTTAGCATCTAGTTCTGAAGTCTCCCATAGCATGCTCTTTATCCCTCTCATCCCACCGATGATCTGAGCAATATTTACTTTATCTACGACCTTAGCACCATGTGCCTTTCTGAGATTTTTGACTTCTACTTTGAGCTTTGAAGATTTTAGCTGAAACTTCTTTTTTAATCTGTCCATCTTAAGTGTTAGGGAGTTTTATAATTTGCTGATAATTTGTTCATATTTTAGACTGACCTGATGGCAAATGGTCTCGATTTTAATAGCAATAATATCCGCCTTCTGGTAGAGCCCGAAAATACAACTTTTATGAGTAATAACCAGTGACTCAGATAGAGTCTATGTCCACGTAAAGAAGAACTGAAATAAAACCTATAAATTGCCGCATGGCTAATAGAGGAAAGCAAAGCTTATGATTCTGATAGGAGAAATATTAGTAGCTGATGATGTAGTAGATAAGCACTTTGCCTGTAATCTCAATGCCTGCAAAGGGGCTTGCTGTATAGAGGGAGATTTCGGAGCACCATTACAGGAAGATGAGGTCATCAAGATAGGTCAACTCTTGAATGAAATCTTACCTTATCTTTCTGAAGACTCAAAGAAAGTGATACAAGAAAAAGGTTTTAGTACTTACAATAAAGAAGCCTCAACCAATGAGACAGAACTCATGCCAGATGGCGCTTGTGTATTTATGGGAAGAGATGCGCTAGGCATCACTTACTGCGGAATAGAAAAAGCCTTCAGGGCAGGCGAAATAGAATACAAAAAACCGATAAGCTGCCACCTTTATCCCATCAGAGTAAGTAACAATAGACTGTCAGGCTTTCAGGCACTAAACTATGATGTGTGGGATATCTGTAGCGCGGCATGTACTAGAGGTAACAAAGAGCAGATAAGAATCTTTGAATTTGCAAAAGAAGCTCTAATCAGAGCCTATGGAGCGCCTTTCTACGAAGAACTGGTAGCGGCTGTAGCTAATTTAGAAAAGAATGAAGATTAATAACCTGGTGTGCTGAGACCAATGACTAAGAATCATTGCGTTCTATCCAGGCATTCTTATCTGCGGACTGCTTAGCAGGAGTTTCTCTCATACTTTCTTTAACCTCAGTCTCGATGCTGGCTTTAGCATTATTGAATTCTTTGATGCCCTTCCCTAGACCTTTCATCAGTTCTGGAAGCTTCTTACCACCGAACAATAAAAGAATAACAAAGGCTATGAGCACCATTTCCATTCCACCTGGCATTCCTATAAGAGAGATACTTAGCATGATTGTCTTTTTTAGATTGTAAAAATACTACTAAAAAGGGGTCAGTGATAGGTATTGTGCAAAAATCAATATATGTTTCAAAGCTCTAATATGTTGGGCTGATATAATAAATATTTTCGATATGTGGCTTTTTGCATATCTAGATTTCGCAATTATTACTACCTTTTGCTCCTATTGGTATTAAAGTCCCATTTTTTTGATGAAATCCATTTTCCTTCTTTTCCAGCTATTCCTTTGCACTCTTATGTGCTTGAGCTTAGAAGCACAGTTTCCTGATAACTTCGAATTTCTGGAGCACGGGCATACCATAAGTAGAATAGGCGCACAAAAGGTCCACAATGATGCTGTTTATTTTGTCAGCCATAACTATTATAAGCCCCATACGCTTGTCAGCAAAGCCACCGCCGATGGCCATTTCGAAGTACTTTTAAAGCCAAAAGAATATGATGCTAGAGCTTCAAAGTTGTTTATCCAGAATGATAGCTCCTTTCAGCTGGTCTTGTACGACCTTATAGACTATGATGTGCCTGCAGGTGGCATCTATGTGGTGAATGTTTCAGGGTCGGAAGTATCCATAGACACGATAGTAGATTATGATATGTTTCCGATTTTCACAGGCGGTTTCACTAATATAGAAAAAGATGAAAATGGCGATTGGATATCAGTAGCTGATCAGGAATTTCGCTTTGATAAGACAGGTATCACAAGCATTAAACCCAAGCTCTTCCATCACAATTCCGAACTTTTCTCCAATCAGCAAGGTGAGTTATTTGTTATAGAAAACAATAAGAGGCTGTCTAGCTTTAAGAACGGTAGTTTGTCACTCATAGAAGAATTCAGTGAAAACTGCCGACATATAGATACTAGGCAAGGCAATTATCTGAGGGTAGGAAATCAACTCGTGAGCTATGAAGATAATTTTACAGAACGCATAAGCGAATGGAGTCTTAGTGGTGTACAGGGAGAAATAAAAGTTTTCAAAGAGGGTGAGAGTAACCTAGAGTTTATGACCGTCCGAGATGAAAGTTACTTTCTCTATCAACTTAATGGCGCTGTCATAGATCTGATCTTCACTGGAGAAAACGTACAGGATGAAGTTATAACAAACTTTGAGCAACTATCTGAAAAGCAGTATCTCTTTACTGGCAACTACAGTATAGCAGACATTTCGGATAATATCTTTTTCAGAAATGTAAATATCATAGACAACTCCACGACTGTCTATCCTAAGGCAGATGTGGCAGCATTAGATTTTGAAATAACTCAGACCGAAAAGGATACCTACGACATCATAGTCTCCTTTCCTGATACCTTCTATGGTGTACAATACTTTTATGATCTTACTGCCACAATAATGAATGAAGATCAGGAAGATCTCCATACTATTCATGCCTTTACTCAGCAATATTCCACCCGTCCAAGATCCAACGTTAGTTTCCAATGGGGAAATGCACCTGGCAGTGCAACAGCTCAGGCTGATACTGTTGCTACTACCTATAACTCTGGATTTAGAGAGCCATTGACCCTAGTCGTACCTGGTGCGAATTACAGATTCAATAAAAATGAAAACAAAATAATTACTGGACAAGTGAGGTCGGCTGTTACCATCACCAAGCCGACCAAGCATCTAGCTGTATTCCCCAATCCAGTATCCGAACAACTCAAACTGGATATTGATAATACTTTAAATTCAGTTACTATTTTTGATCAGCAAGGTCGTATGATGTACTATAACCTCGGTGAAAATCAAGAAGTAGATGTTTCTAGTCTTAAGTCAGGTAATTACATTATCTCTGTAAAATCATCTACAGGCAAGAATTTGAGCCTTGGTAAGTTTATAAAGCTATAATGAATAATTTGAGGTCTTGTCTTTGTGGGCACTAAGAATAGTCCACAGTAAGTGTCTAAAGAACTAATTTAGTCCTAGCTTAATCTAACAACTTCTCAAATTTACAAGCATGAGATTTCTATTCGTAATATTTCTTGCAACAACTCTCCAAATTTCTAGTGACCTGATAGCACAAATCCCTAACAATTTGGAATTCCTCGAACATGAACTACCCAATAGTCATTCTGAAATAATCAAAGTAACTGACGATGCTATTATTTATTATAGCAAAGGTTGCTCATGCCCCAATGAATGCCGGGGTACTCGTACTCAAATCAATAGAATTAATTCTGACAATAGCTTCGAAGTACTTTTGTCTTCTCAAGTTTCTTCCTGGGGTAACACGATCAAAATCTTCGAAGAGAATGACAGCACTTATCAAATACTAATTTATAATGTAGTCATAAATGAAGAGTACCCAGGATTCTATGTGCTAAATATATCAAACGATGAGGTTCTAATAGACACAGTCCATTTAAAAGAATCTTGGTCACCTAAATCATATATAAGTAGTGTAGAAAAAGATAAAAATAACAACTGGATATTCATTAAAGATAGCATATACAGTGTCAATAAAACCGAGTTTGTTTCAGCACACTATAAAAATATAGATGGATACAATTTTGAACTCGTAAAAAACTCCAAAGGCAATATTTATGCTATTGAAAATCATAAATTTAGGTCTACCAATATATACTCTCTAGAAAACTATGTTTTAGAAGAAGTCTCCTCTGACTCATCAAGGGGCCTCACTTACTTAGCTCATTATGAAAATGGAAATTATCTTAATTATAAAAATACTGTTATTCTTTACGACCCTGACTATTCCGTAGTATTACATGAGTGGCCGGAAGATTTTTTCCAAGGAGACATCATAGATGGCCAATTTATGGGTAACTATCTTCAGGTGCTGACAAAACTAGAAAATGAATATTTTACCTATAAAATATCTTCAGATTTTGAGGTTGATTTAATGCACACTTACACCTCTGACACAAAAGAAACAATCACAAAAATAGAATCCTTAGGAGGCGATCAATTTCTAATTTCTGGAGATCATCGTTTTGAAAACAGCACCTATTATTCTTTTCTAAGAAATATCAATCTTTCTAGTAATGAACAAATGATGTATCCCAAAAGCAATATAGCAATAACTGACCTCCAGATAACTCAAGTCGACAAAGACACATTCAGGACACAGGTAATAAATGCAGGTGATACAATTTTTCATTTATCATATACTTATCTCTTTTCAATGACCATTAAAAATTCATCTGACGAAAGTCTTTCATTTGCAAATGTATTCTCAAGTGCCGTTAATGAAGAAGGTCTAAGTTGCAGCCCAGAATTTATTAATCTAGAAACCACTGGCATCCCCTCTCATTCCTCGATAAGTATAGATACAATAATAAAAGACATCTTCGTGCCACTCCAAGCAGTCAGTTTTACTGCTATCGGTGCTGATCATAAGTTCAATCTACATGATGAAAGCATACTGGAAACAATAGCAATATCGGAGATAGAAAAGATAAGCAAACTCAATCATCTAAACATCTTCCCTAACCCCGCAGAACATCAATTAACGCTTGATACAAAACATAACATATCCACGATTACCATCTACAATAGTAGTGGTACCGTAGTTTACTTTTCAAATAAAACCGAATCAGTTATAGACATCTCCAGACTCAGTAGTGGCAGTTACTTTATCCTCGCTACTAATGCAAATCAGAAATCAAAGGCAGCAAAATTTATTAAACTGTAAAAGCAAATACTTAGTCCTATATGACAGTAGCACTTTATAAAAGCGCTTAATTATCTGAAAGTTTATAAAGCTATAGCCAGCTTCTTTAGATTCTTAGAAAGTCAGTATGTATCTTAGCAAGCTACGATAATAAATTCGACTAGCATGAATCGCATACTTCTACTACTCTTAGTTCTTCCCTTTTCTATTTTCTGTCAAAAGCAAACTGGCTATATAGACTTTAGCTGGCAAGATGATACTGGAAAAGTAATTCTCCATATCCCTGAAGAAAACATCGGAAAGGAATTTCTCTATGTCAATAGTCTTGCTGATGGCATAGGGTCCAATGACATCGGACTAGACAGAGGACAGCTCGGCTCAGAAAGAGTAGTGCACTTCTATCGCTCAGGCAAGAAGATGCTGCTCATCCAAAACAACCTGAAGTACAGAGCCATCAGCGACAACAAAAAAGAAGCCCAATCCATAGAAGAAGCGTTTGCCAAGTCTGTCATCTTCGGATTTAACATCGTAGACAAAACTGGAAGCACTTACAACATCGATGCAACACCGTTTCTTCTCAGAGATGCCCATGGTGTTACAAAACGACTCAAAGACACAAATCAAGGTGCATACAAACTAGACCTTAATAGAAGTGCTGTGTATAAAGAAGGCCTGTACAATTTTCCAGATAATACAGAGCTGGAGGCGCTGCTCACATTTAGTGGTGATGGCACGGGTGAGCACATACAAAGCGTCACGCCTACTCCAGAGCTAGTCTCTGTCAAGCAGCACCACTCCTTTATTAAGTTGCCCGATAATAATTACCAGCCTAGAAAATTCCATCCTGAGTCAGGCTACTTCTACAGCAGTTACCATGATTATGCCTCTCCCATTGGTGTGGATATGGAGCAGCGACTCATTCTAAGACATCGCCTAGAAAAGAAAAATCCTTTTGCTAAACAAAGCCCTGCAAAAGAGCCCATCATATATTATATAGATAGCGGCTGCCCTGAACCCGTCAAGTCCGCACTCATGGAAGGTGGTCGCTGGTGGAACCAAGCCTTCGAAGCAGCAGGCTATGTCGATGCCTTCCAAGTCAAAGAACTTCCTGAAGGTGCTCATCCACTAGACGTAAGATATAATATGATACAGTGGGTACATAGAAGCACCCGTGGTTGGTCGTATGGTGCATCTATCTCGGACCCGCGCACTGGCGAAATTCTCAAAGGTCATGTAAGCCTAGGCTCTCTAAGAGTACGTCAAGATTATATGATCGCACAAGGCATCATCTCTAACTTTGACGAGACAAGTGAAGATCCTAGAATCTTAGCTATGGCTCTGGACCGCCTCCGCCAACTGTCTGCACACGAGATAGGACATACGATAGGCCTGGCACATAACTTTGCCGCTAGTCATAATGAGAGAGCTTCGGTGATGGACTACCCCCACCCCTATGTAGAAATGGATAAAGAGAAAAAAGATTTTAGCGCGGCCTATGATCAGAAGATAGGAGAATGGGACAAGCGCACCATCATGTATGGCTATGGTACTCCAGATAAAAACCAGACTGAAGAAGCTTACCTCGATGCACTTATCAAAAGAAACAAAAAAGATGGTCTCTTATTCATAACAGACAAAGATGCCAGACCACCAGGAGGCATGCATCCTTATGCACACCTATGGGATAATGGCAATGACCCTATAGGAGAACTAGAACGTATCTCTATCCTAAGAAAATCTGTACTAGAAAAAATGGGACCCAATTCTATCAAAGATGGTAGTCCTTATTCTAAACTAGAAAAAGTACTCGTTCCAGCTTACCTTATGCACCGCTATCAAGTAGATGCCGCCTCCAAGATCATAGGTGGTGTCAATTTTGACTACAGTATAAAACCAGCTCCACTAAATTTCACTTGCCATGAAACCAGCGAACAAAAAAGAGCTCTAGCTGCAATCCTCAGCACCCTAGACATAGACTTTCTCAAACTACCTGAAGATCTCATAAACAAAATTCCTCCACCCGCTTACGGTTATGGCAAGACCAGAGAATCTTTCAAGGGACATACTGGGGCACTCTTCGACCCTCTTTCAGCTGCAGAAGCCAGTGCCGCACACAGCCTCTCTTTCTTGCTCTCTCCTCAGCGTCTAGCTAGGATAAATATGTATCAAGACAAGGACTGGAATCTAGAGTACTACCTAGACAAAATCACAGAGTACATCACCTCTAGAAAAGGAGATAGCCAGTATCAAATGATGTTAGAAAAAGCCCTCTTCATTCACCTGCTTAAAGTCAGTCACAACAGGCAGGCAGATAAGCAAGTAATGGCTATGGTAGACCTAGTACTCTCTTCTTTTTTCACAGATCAAAGTAAGAGAGCAAAATCAAAAGAAAGAACAGCACATACCCAATTCCTGATGAGTCTACTCGCAGAAGCCAAAAAAGATCCTGA
>CALLAE010000067.1 GCA_938002665.1 uncultured Saprospiraceae bacterium
AGATAACATGGTACGATCGCAGGAAGAGAAAGTGCAGAGTAAGCACCACTTCGCTATGATAGATGAGGTGGATTCTGTTCTTATAGATGATGCCCGTACGCCTCTCATCATTTCAGGTCCAGTACCTGCAGGAACAGAAGAGCAAGAGTACATGGTTCTCAAGCCTAAAGTAGAGAGACTCATTTCTGCACAAAAGAAAAATGCAACGGACTATTTGGCTACAGCCAAAAGACTTTTTGCACAAGGAAATACTGGTCATGAAGAAGGGGATGCTGGTATGGCTCTCCTCAGAGCTTATAGGTCTTTGCCTAAGTACAGACCACTGATAAAGTTTTTGAGTGAAGAAGGGGTGAAGGCTTTGCTTCTGAAAGCAGAGAACTTTTACATGGCGGAGCAAAACAAGCAGATGCACCTCGTGGATGCAGAATTGCTTTTTGTGATAGATGAGAAAAACAGATCTGTAGAGCTGACAGATAATGGAGTAGAATTTATGTCCAAGGGAGAAAATGATTCTTCATTCTATGTCATGCCTGATATAGCTACAGAGATGCAGAACATAGAAGAGCAAGCAGAAGCTTCTGGGCAAGATATGGCCGAAGCCAAAGCGACTCTGATACAAGATTACTCAGTTAAGTCCAGAAGATTACATGCCGTCAATCAATTGCTCAAAGCCTATACACTTTTTGAAAAAGAAGAAGAGTATGTTGTTATAGAAGGACAGGTCAAAATCGTCGATGAGCAGACAGGTCGTATGATGGAAGGGAGAAGATATTCTGATGGCCTTCACCAAGCGCTAGAAGCAAAAGAAAATGTAAAGGTCGGAGACATTACCCAGACCTATGCTACCATCACTTTGCAGAATTACTTTAGGATGTACCATAAGTTATGTGGTATGACGGGTACAGCAGAGACGGAAGCGGGAGAGCTATGGGAAATATACAAATTGGATGTAGTAGTCATTCCTACTAACAGACCTATCGTCAGAGATGATAAAGAAGATTTGGTTTTCAAGACTGGTAGAGAAAAATTCAATGCCGTCATAGATGAGATAGGCAGACTTACTTCTCAGGGTAGGCCAGTACTAGTAGGTACGACTACTGTAGATGTCTCAGAAAAACTGAGCCGTATGCTCAATCTTAGAAACATTCAGCATAATGTTCTGAATGCCAAGCAGCACAAAAGAGAAGCAGATATCGTCGCTGCAGCAGGGCAGCCTGGCGCTGTGACTATTGCGACCAACATGGCCGGTAGGGGTACAGATATCAAACTGACTGACCAGGTCAAAGCAGCTGGAGGTCTCGCCATCATAGCTACAGAGCGACACGATTCTAGAAGAGTAGATAGGCAGCTGAGAGGTAGAGCGGGTAGGCAAGGAGATCCAGGAAGTTCGCAGTTCTATGTCTCTCTAGAAGACAAGCTGATGAGACTTTTTAATTCTGATAGAATTTCAAAGGTCATGGATAGCATGGGCCACCAAGAGGGGGAAGTCATCCAGCACAAAATGATCACCAAGTCGATAGAGCGAGCGCAGAAAAAAGTAGAGGAAAATAACTTTGGAATCAGAAAGAGATTACTCGAGTATGATGATGTCATGAATATACAAAGAGAGGCCGTCTACAATAAAAGAAACAATGCACTATCTGGAGAAAGACTCTCAGTAGATCTCTATAACATGATTATGTCACTTACTGAAAGTTTAGTAGAAGATCATAAGTCGGGAGGAGATTATGGAACTTTCAGAAATGATAGCTTGAGAATATTATCTATGGAACCGAGTATAGATGAGGTGACCTTTACAGAAGGCAGTGTATCAGACCTTGTGCCGATGTATCAGCAAGATGTGCTAGATGCCTATCAGGTTAAATCTGATAAGATCAAAGAAGCCCTACTTCCTATCATATCCAATGTCTTCAAAAACGAAGGGCATAAGTATAGGAGAATAGCGGTTCCTTACGTTAGTAGTTCGAGAGAGCAGCCTCTACCTATAGCAGCCGACCTAGAACTGGCTGTCAATAGTGAAGGGGTGACGATAATGAAAGATATAGAGAAGGCTATCACACTTGCTCTCATAGATGAAAACTGGAAAGAACACTTACGTTCTATGGATGAGTTGAAGGACTCAGTACAGGCAGCATCTTTTGAGCAGAAAGATCCATTGGTGGTGTATAAGATGGAGGCCTATAAGTCTTTTGAAGAGTTAGTCTATAAGATAAACTATGATGTGATGTCCTACCTGATGGGTGGGAAACTTATGATAGCAGCACCAGAAGATGTAAGAGAAGCGCAGCAGAAGAAGACGGATTTTAGAAAAGTGCAGACTAACAAAGACGCCGCTGCAGCAAAAAGAGCCGCGGCCTCAGCAGGCAGAGCCCAAAGAGCAAAGCCGGAAACATTTAAAAGAGACGAAGCCAAGGTAAAGCGTAATGACCCTTGCCCTTGTGGTAGTGGAAAAAAGTACAAGCAGTGCCATGGTAAATAAAAGTGAAAGCTATAGAAGGGCAAAGCCTGCGGGCGGAACAAATAACTTATAATTATACGATGATGATATTAAGAATCTTGTTCATAATAAGTTTACTCCTAACTGCTGCTAGCTTACAAGCACAGGTTACAATTATAGAAGAGCCTGAGATCACTCAGATCATGGAGACTTACAAGCGTACTAACATGCAGACCTCTGTAGTCAGAGCTTGGCGGATACAGATCCTAACGACTAATGACAGACGTAAAATGGAGAATGGCATCAAAAAATTTGAGCAGCTATATCCTGCTATCGAATATAAGTGGGAGCACAATCCTCCTTATTATCAGGTAAGAATAGGTGCTTACGAACTAAGAGAGGATCTAGAAGCTATGCTGCTCCAACTAAAGCGAGACTTTCCTTCTGCGCTTCCTGTCCAAGATGAAATGAAGAAAACAGAACTCCTCAAGTCATGATTTTTATGCCTTGCTAAAACGAAGGCTTGAATGTCATACGGTTCCCGAACATCAGTAAATTCTATAGACTGGATACTAGTCAGTGTCTTCTTTGCCATCGTACTTACAGGATGGCTGATGCTTTACACTTATAGTTATGATGGGGACGGTGCATTTTGGTTTAGTTTTGATTCTATTGTGGGTAGCCAGACGATCTGGATAGGGGTTGCGCTGGCTTGTTTTATAGTCTGCATTTCTCTAGACTGGCGTATATGGAGTACCTTATCCTATCCCATCTATATACTGACACTGCTAGCGCTGATAGCCGTATTACTTTTCGGAAAAGAAATAAATGGTGCCAGTTCTTGGTTTTCGATTTTAGGCTTTTCTATTCAGCCTTCAGAATTTGCTAAACTAGGTACCGCGCTAGGGGTCTCTGCTTTTCTCGGTCAGACTAATCTTAATATAAATAATCCAGCTAAGGCAAGCCTCTGCTTCTTATTATTTCTGATTCCAGCCTTTCTTATTATCAGACAGCCCGATGCAGGAACTGCTATTATTTTTCTGTCTTTTATGGTCCCCTTGTTCAGAGCAGGGCTAAATCCTATCTTCTATATTTTAGGTTTTTCTATAGCCTTTATTTTTATAGGATCTTTGTTGTGGTCTCCGTTCTTTGTGCTATTACTGATTTTATTAGCGACTTACTTTGTGTTGGTTTATAGCGCTAAAGCTAATCGGCTACCTCTCAGTATCTGGATCCTGTTAAGTCTATTCACTCTAGCGAGTTATAATTATTTTGACTACAGGTATATCCTCTTGTTGGTTTTTATCTCAGCATTTTATTTTTTATTTCTGAGTTATAAAGAAGGGAAGTACAAGCTGATGATTGCTACTGTTGTTCTCAGTCTGGCAAGTATCGCTTTGTCCTTTGGTACTTCATGGACCTTTAATAATATTCTAGAGCAACACCAGAGAAATAGATTGAATGATTGGTTGAGACCAGAGTTGAGTGATAGACATGGATCTTTGTATAATATTATACAGTCTAAGACTGCCATCGGCTCAGGTGGCCTAGCAGGAAAAGGCTTCCTAGATGGAAATATGACCAAGCTCAATTATGTGCCGGAGCAGTCCACAGATTTTATCTTTAGTATTCTGGGAGAGGAGCAAGGCTTTCTGGGTTCTGCCAGTCTCATCTTACTTATGATGGTGATGCTCTACAGACTCACCGTTATAGCAGAGCGGGCGACCTTGCCCTTTGTAAGATATTATGCCTACTCCCTAGCCGGCATACTCTTCTTTCACTACTTCATTAACATAGGTATGACGATGGGACTGATGCCCGTTATAGGAATTCCCTTGCCTCTCATGAGCAAGGGTGGCTCGTCTATCATAACCTTCTTTATTATGATGGCTATTTTGTTAAGTATGGATAGGCAGGGGAGGAGAGTATAGTATGGAATCTTAGTCTGAGAGCTTAACTTTGATTAATTGTGATCAGCTATTGTTTTTAGATAATTTTCTGAAGTAAAAACTGCAATATAAGAATTTGCGTAGTGCTTTGTATTCCTAGTTATAATTGCTGAATCTACAAAAACTTTACTTTTCATATTTCTTTCTGAGTTCTTCTTCCAGAGTTTTCTTGTAATCGAAATTACTCTGAGCTTTTAAGATACCTCTGAGCCTTTTAACTCTTGGGGACAATTGTTTTGGTTTAATTTTTCTTTCGTCTTTGGTTAAAAGTTTGAAGTAATTTTCAACTAAGTCTGAGAGACTTTGCCCTTTATCTTTTGCGTATTCCTTAGCTTTCTCTAGTATTTCCTTTTGGATGGTTAAGGTCAATTTCGTATTCATAACATCTATTTTTTCAAATATACCTGTAATGAATTATATTTTAAACACGTCCATTTTTCTAGGTAATACGCTTCACCGTAGATAGTATTTACATCTTTATTCCTCCATGATATTTTATTTCCCACGCTTAGTAGCAAAACCCTAGCACCTACTCATTACGCCTTACTCCCACTGCTCTTATGAACTAACTTGGATATTATTTCTATATATTAAGGAATTCAATATATCATTATGAAAAGCCCAACACAAACAATCCTATTCCTCGTCCTAACTATCTTGCTTTTTTCTTGTAAGCAATCTCCCATTGATAAATCTAAAAAGGACTACGAAAAATTTAATAACTACATCAGCGGCTATAGCCAAAGCCCTATCTCAAGATGCAGTGATCTCTATATAGACCTTGCTTTCGCGCTTCCCCCTAATCAGCCACTTCCCAGAGGACTCTTAGAAGTGACACCACAGGTAGGAGGTAATTACCAGGTCACGAATGCTGGTAGAAGAATCTCTCTCAAAAATGCTGATATCAAACATAACGTCATTTATAGTGTCAAATTCAATATAGGGATGCTCAAGGAGATGCCAGTGGGAATGAGCTCTTTTACCTTCCCTCTAGAAGCACAAAGACAAAGCTGGGATATTATTCTCAATCCTCCAGTCAATAACTCTATGGACTACGTCACCTATACAGGTGAAGTAAAATTCGGTGTATGTGAGCCACAGCCACGTATTCTAGAGACCAGTCTTAAAGCCTTCCAAAACGATAATGAATTGCCAATTAGCTGGAGCCATAAAAAGCCTGGCGCTGGAAATTCTAAGTTTACTATTAGAAATATAAGCAGAGCCGATAAGCCAGAAAATGTAGACCTCATCCTCTCTATGGAATCTATCAATGTGGCTGATGAAGCCAAGCTACAATTGGCCATTCCCTCTAAGTCAGATTTCTCCTTTCATACCTACCGTATAGAAAGCAGCTGGAATAAAAAGTTATCACTGACTTTTACAGATCCTTTGCAGGCGGATCAGAACCTTAGCGGGCTGATAGAAATCAGTGATAGAAAAATAGATCAGATAAAAATTATCGGTAATCAGGTAGAAGTCTTTTTTAAAGATGAGAACTATGGTTATTTCGATCTGACCATAAGACCGGGCATCAAAAATTTGGCAGGCTATCCGCTAAAAGACAGATATGAGAAAGAGCTGTTTTATACCCCTCCCACACCTGCTATCAAGATTGCAGAACGTGGCAACATACTTCCACCGGGTAGAGCTTGGGACCTGCCCATCTCTATGGTGTCAGCTACTGGTTTCAGATTGCGTATACTGAAAGTATATGATCATAATGTGCATAGACTCTATCAAGAAAATGCAGAGCCCTATGATTCGCAGCAGGGTCTGGAGAACATAGGACGGATAGAGCTCGACACAACTTTCTCCTTCGAAAAAGAACATCCTTTTCATGAAACTTATCATGCCATTGCTTTAGATGGAATAGTAGAAAAAGAATTAGGCGCTCTGTACAAAGTCATATTGACGATTCCCAAAGACAAGAATGCCTATCCTTGTCAAGAGTGGAAAGGTTCTGAGAGTCAGGACATGCTAGACAGAACAGATTTTGATAGACCGTGGATGACTATGCGTTATGGCTATGATTACTACGAGGAAGATTATTATTATCATGGTAACAATGGGAATGAGGGACGGAACCATTATGCAGAAAACTATCATCATAATCATAGCAGTCCATGTGATAATTATTTTGAGTCGCAGATACAGGATGGGCGCTTGCTGATGTGTACAGACCTAGGTGTAGTAGCTAAGTCCGAAATAGAGGAAGGCAGTTACTTCTTTTATCTATCCAATATCACGACCGCAACTCCTATCGCAAATGGAGAAGTGGAACTATACAATGTACAAGGAGAAAGAATAGCTCAAAGTTATTCCAATGGTAACGGAATGGTAAACGTAAGCTCAGGAGGGCAGCTACCCTTTATGGCTAAAATCTCCAATAATGGACAGACCACTTATCTGCCTCTCCAAGATGCCAAAGCACTTTCCCTTAGCACCTTTCAGGTGGAAGGCAAAAACTGGAAGGGTGAGCGCAAAGTTTTTTTCTATGGTGATAGGGATGTGTGGAGACCTGGGGACACCATCTATATGCAGAGTATGGTCTTCAGTCCAGACAAATATTTACCTAGCAGCTTACCTGTCAGCCTTAAGTTATATGACCCCACCAATAGACTGGTAAAAGAATGGACGGTAAAAGAAAATCAGAATGGCATCTATGATTGTCGCTTCTCTTCAGAGCTCAATGACCCGACTGGTAACTGGCGACTAGAAATGAACATGGGCGGTAAGACCTACCGAACACCAGTCCGAATAGAAACAATAAGACCTAACAGGCTAAAAATGCAGATGGACTTCGCTGATGAAAAATTGATCAAGAAGTCTGACAGCAAAGCGGCACCAGTGACAGTGAAGTGGATGCATGGTTTAGAAGCCAAGGCACTCAAAACTGAAGTGACGATGATCCAAAAAAGCCTAACAAATCCTTTTGGTGCGGATTATCAAAATTATGTTTTCGATGATATCAAGAAGCGTTATGATAGAGAGCGCGGCATGGTCGGTTCAGGAGCGACCAATAGCTCTGGAGTACTAGATTTTTCTATTCCTACTGCTGAGGATAAAAGCTATCCCTCTATGATGCTTTTCAATTTTCAACTGAGAGCTTTCGAAAAAGGGGGAGCTTTCAGTAGTGATATGAAGGCTATCAAATATTCTCCTTATACACATTATATAGGTGCTAAGTTTCCTGGTGGCGATAATGGCTCAGAGATCTATCTCAAAGATGATGAGGCCATAATGCTTGCTGCACTGAGTGAAGAGGGAAAGCCTACTAAGAGAACAGTAACAGTAACCCTTACACGTATCAATAATAACTGGTGGTACCAGTTCGGTAGTAGTGGCAATTATTCTGCGCTTAGAAATTCTACTGGCGAACAATTAGCGCAGTATGATTTAACAATAGGCAAAGAAGGTAAGGCTGTCTCTATTGCTAAGTATGGTCGTATGCTTGTGAAGATAGAGGATAAGCAAAGTGGCCATAGTATTTCTCGTATCGTCTATAGTTATGGTGACAGTTACAGGAACAACAATGAAGAAGTCAGTCAACTAGAAGTGCTTCCTTTCTTAATAGAAAAAACAGATTACGAGGTAGGAGAAAACTTACAGTTTGATCTGCCGCCAATGGGTGATGGACGCTATCTTATTACGGTAGAGAATGGCGGAAGTATCGTCTATAAAGAAGTCCGTAGAACAGCCGACTCACCATCACAAGTCAATATTGCGATCTCTCCAGAAATGGCACCCACTGCTTATGTACATGTACATCTGATACAGGCCTGGAATAAACATGAGAATGATAGGCCGCTGCGTTTGTTTGGTATCAAGCCTATCAAGGTCTACGACCCCGGCACCATCTTAGAACCCAAAATTCTGATGGCTGATGAACTCAGAACAGATGAAAAGTTTTCTGTGAGTATCAAAGAAGAGCAAGGTAGGTCGATGTCTTATACACTGGCTATAGTAGACGAAGGCCTGCTAGATATCACACAGTTCAAAACACCTAACCCTTGGTCTATCTTCTTTGGCAAAGAAAGTCTCAATGTCAAAACCTGGGATATGTACAGAGAGATATTCCAACGATTTCTGGGCGAATACACATCTTTACTAGCTGTCGGTGGTGACGGTACTAATACTATCAAGCCCACCTCTAAAGCCCGACGCTTTAAGCCTGTGTTGAAATTTGTAGGGCCGTTTACCATCGGTGCTGGAGAAACCAAAACTCATGAGTTCGAGATAAATAATTATGTGGGGTCAGTAAGGGCGATGGTAGTCGCTACGGATAGTAAAGCCATCGGACGATATGAGAAAACTGTCCCTGTCAAAAAGCCACTTATGCTCTATGCTACTCTACCACGTGTCATAGGCCCTGAGGAAAAGATCAAAGTACCCGTCACTGTATTTTCTATGGATAAAGGTATCAAGGAAGTGACAGCCAAGATTATAACAGATGATAAATTGAAAGTGATAGGGTCAGAGACGCAGTCGGTTGTTTTTGAGAAGGAAGGAGAAAAAGATATCTCTTTTGAGGTGGAGTCTATTGCAGGTACGGGGGTAGTGCAGGTCGCTGTGGAAGTAAAATCTGGGAGCCATTACTTTAAGGAGAACATAGAACTGGACTTGCGCCCATCTGCAGGGTATTTTTCTAAGAGCTATCATGCTATGGCAGTAGCAGGGGAGTCTAGCGATTTGAGTTTTGAACTTATAGGCATGCTGGGCACACAGTCTGCTGAGCTTTCAGTCAGTAAGGGTCTCAATTTTTCCTTTGTACCTCAGGTGGACTGGTTGTCTTCTTACCCACATGGTTGTTTGGAGCAGACGGTATCTAGTATCTTCCCTCAACTTTATCTTTATAAAATGAATCTGCTGGACAAAGTAGATCTCATGAAGTATAGACAGCAATTTGCCGCAGCTATCCAAAAGCTACGTTACCTGCAGCGCCCTGATGGGGGTTTTTCCTATTGGCCAGGAGGCAATATGGCTAATGAGTGGGGAACCAGCTATGCTTTTCAATTTCTTCTTGAAGCAAAGAAGCTTGGCTACGAAGTGCCAGAAGACATGATAAAGAAATGCAAGTCCTTCCAGTATAAATCTGCTGGTAGTACCATTATAAGTTCTAATAATAATTCTAGAAAGGTCACAAGCTACTCTTCTATAGGGCAGGCATATAAGTTATACACTTTGGCACAGGCTGGTAAACCAAATTTTTCGGCAATGAATCGCTTACGCCTTGTTCCCAATTTGCACAATACTGCTAAGTGGATACTGGCACACAGTTTTCTGATCTTAGGAGAGGATGACTTGGCTGACCTCATGATAAAATCTGCTTCGGACAGAACAGATAGTTATAGAGAAATGAGTGGCAATTTCGGTAGTCGCCTAAGAGATCAGGCGATGATCGCAAGAGTCCTCATAGATAAAGGAGATAAAGTAACCGCAAAAAGACTGATAGATGAAATGGTCAAAGAATTCAATGCAGATCAACTTAATAGGTTATCGACTCAGGAGCGGGCACAGTCACTTATCACCTTTGCAAAATTTGTTTCTTCACTGGGCACGGTAGAGGATAGTATTACTTACGATCTTGCACTGTCTACCTCGCAAGTATTAGTGGATCAGGTGATAGGGGCTCAGCCAGATAATTATGAACTAGATACGATTGCCTTAGCAGAAAAAAATATCAAGCTTACTAATAAGGGCACTGCAGAATTGTACACCACTCTTGTGGTGAGTGGGCAGCCCCTGAGAGATGACTCTAAGGCAGAAGCACAAGATCTACAAATGAAAGTAAACTACTTTTCTGATGATGGAAAAAAACTAGACCCTAAAATGATAACCAAGGGCTCTGACTTTGTAATAGAATATACCATCAAGCATGCAGGCCAGCGTGCCAATTATGAGAACATGGCCCTATCTGCAATTTTTCCGTCTGGCTGGGAGATACTGAATCAACGATTAGATGAAAACTCGACTTTCAATGCAGGTGATATTGCAGACTATCAGGATATAAGAGATGATAGGGTCTACCTCTACTTTGATATAGAGCGCGGAAAGCAAAAAGTTTTCAGATTTAAAATGAATGCAACTTATGAAGGTAAGTACTGGGCACCACCCGCTTTTTGTGAAGCCATGTATGATGCTAGCATCAGAGCAAAGGACGAAGGCTATTGGGCAGAGGTTAAGTAAGTAAGAAGAAACAATGAAAAATAGGCTATATAAATTTCTACTTATCGTGGCAGTATTGATGCTGCTTATAGTTACTGGAATAGCTACGACTGTAGCTTTCGAAAACCGTTTCGCTTACATCCTCTATGCTGATGGCGACATCATCAATGCCCAGGTATCAGACGACCAGCAATGGCGCATCCGCTGCGACGGAGAGCTGCCTGAGAAACTAGCCATTTCACTAAAGCTATTTGAGGATCAGTATTTCGACTATCATCCCGGTATCAATCCTGTATCAATCCTCAAGGCTATGAAGGCCAATCTCTCTGCAGGAAAAATTGTAAGAGGAGGAAGTACCATTACTATGCAGCTTGCCAGAATACATGAAGGCAACCAGCGCAGAACTTATCTGCAAAAATGTAAAGAGATACTTTTGGCCTTCGCCCTAGAACTGAAATACTCCAAAGAAGAAATCTTAAAACTCTATGCGCAGTATGCACCTTATGGGGGAAATACGGTAGGATATTGTGCGGCAGCTCAGCGGTATTATCATAAGGATGCAAGCTTACTTTCCTGGAGCGAAGCCGCCACCTTAGCTATCCTCCCCAATGCGCCTTCTAAAATATATCCAGGAAGAGCAGAAGCGAAGTTTGTACGAAAAAGAAATTTTCTATTGGAGAAACTGCTGAGCGAGAACTATATCGATTCTGTCACTTGTAGATTAGCAATGCTAGAAGACCTCCCACAGCAGAGTCATACTTTTCCTGCACTAGCACCACAGCTTTTACAAGCCTTTAAAAAAGATGATAGACAAGGTTATAATTACAAGACAACCATAGACTATTCTCTACAGACTAATGTGACAAGAATAGCCCAAAGTTATAGAGATCAGTATGCTGCTGAAGGCATCGATAATCTAGCGGTACTAGTTTTACGAAATGATGGCACTCTCGCTGCTTATGTGGCTAATGTACAGTGTGGGCAGGATTGTGCTGAGGATGTGGATTTGCTGAAGGCACCCCGCAGTCCGGGCAGTACACTGAAGCCACTGCTCTATGGTGTGGCGATGGATGAAGGTCTGATTACTAAAAACAGCCTGATGAAAGATGTGCCCGTTTTCTACAATGGTTATAGTCCAAGTAACTACGACAAGAAGCATAGAGGGATAGTAGCAGCAGAGCGGGCACTGACGGAGTCACTTAATATTCCTGCTGTGGATTTGCTGGCCGAGTATGGCACTGCGGCATTTTTGTCTGATCTACAGCGTATGCATTTTGATACTGTAGACAAGACGCCTGACCATTATGGCCTCACTATGATCTTGGGTGGTGCTGAGGTGACAGCTAAGGAACTTGCGAGTAGTTACATGAATTTGTCTAGAGTGGCACAGGGGCTGGCTCCAGTTGTAGTGCAGCAGCTGAGAGAGAAGACAATAGAAACAACTAGACATTTTCCGATAAGTGTGGGTGGGGCATATAATATTTTAGAAATGCTGAAAGGTGTCAATAGACCTGAGAGTGAAGATGGCTGGGAATATTTTTCTGAGTCTTCAGACCTTAGCTGGAAGACAGGAACGAGTTTCGGTTTTAGGGATGCCTGGTCAGTGGGCACGTCCAAAGATTACACAGTGCTGGTATGGGTAGGTAATGCAGATGGAGAAGGTAAGCCCGGGCTGCTAGGCGTTAAGAAAGCAGCGCCTGTGATGTTTGATGTTTTTGATCTATTACCAACTACAGAAGCTATTCCATTCCCCACCTCAGCTCTATCTGTAAAATATGTCTGTGCCCTTTCTGGTCAG
>CALLAE010000068.1 GCA_938002665.1 uncultured Saprospiraceae bacterium
AAAGGTGACACCATCGGTATCTTTCAGTACGAGTCACCCGGGATGCAAAAGCATCTCAAAAATCTTAAGCCTAATAAGTTTGAGGATCTCATTGCGATGAATGCCTTGTACCGTCCTGGCCCAATGGAATACATAGATGACTTTATCAATAGGAAGCATGGTAAGCAGCAGATCACTTATGACCTCGAGGTCATGGAGGAGTATCTAGATGAGACCTATGGGATTACAGTTTATCAGGAGCAGGTGATGTTGCTTTCTCAGAAACTGGCTGACTTTACCAAAGGTGAAGCGGATCAGTTGAGGAAAGCGATGGGTAAGAAGAAAAAGAAACTGATCGACGAGATGTGGCCGAAGTTCCTGGAGGGCTGTGTGAAGAATGGCCACCCAGAAAAAGTGATAGAAAAGATATGGAAGGATTGGGAAGCCTTTGCCTCTTATGCCTTTAATAAATCGCATTCTACCTGTTATGCCTTTATAGCGTTCCAGACTGCTTTTTTTAAGACGCATTATCCTGCAGAGTTTATGACTGCCGTACTGAACCACAACAAGTCAGATACCACTAAGCTCAATTTCTTCCTGCGGGAATGCAAGCGTATGAAACTGAATGTCTTTGGCCCTGATGTTAATAAAAGTGGGATCAATTTTACGGTTAATAAAAAAGGAGAAATCAGATTCGGTTTGTCTGCCCTCAAGGGTTTTGGTGTTGGGCCAGCAGTGGATTTGATAGAAGAAAGAGCGAATGGTGAGTTTAAGACTTTCTTAGATATGATGAAAAGAGTTTCTCTCAGGTCTATCAATAAGAAGTCACTTGAGAGCATGGCCTTTGCAGGTGCTTTTGATTCTTTTGGGCATCATAGAGCGCAGTACTTTACGCCATCAGAAAAGTATGACACCTTCATAGAGCATGCTTCTAAGTTTGGCGCCGCTTACCAGGCACAGAAAGAATCGTCACAAGTCTCCCTTTTCGGAGACATGAGTGACCAGATGATCAATGAACCCAAAATTCCAGAATCAGAACCATGGAACAAAGCCATCAGACTAGCCAAAGAAAAAGAGGTGTCTGGTATCTTCATCAGTGGCCATCCGCTAGATGAGTTCAGGATGGAATTAGAAAACTACACTAACTGTGATCTAGAAAGAGCCAACCAGCTCATGGATACCCCACTCAAGATGGGTGGCATCATCGCCAATGTCATACACGGCATCTCTAGAAAGAACAACATGGGCTATGCGCGACTGACCTTGCAAGATTATACAGGATCTTTTGAGATGGGAGTCTACAGAGAAGATTACGAAAAGTACAAAGGCTTGCTGCAGGCGGGCTATGTGATCTACGTGGAAGGCATCTTTAAGTCTGGCTATAATTCTGACCGTTTCTTTTTTAAGATACAAGATGTCAGGCTGATGGCCTCACTTAGTCATGACTTAACTAAGAGCCTAACCATAAGAGTGCCATTAGGAAAGATAGACGAAGCTTTCATAGAGCAACTAAAAAATATCTGCTCTCAAAACGTCGGCAAGCATAAGCTCAAGATGCAAGTCATGGACGATAATGAAGATCTCAACATGGACTTTAGAGTAGATGGCATGAAAGTATTAGTGGACAGCAAATTGATACAAGAGATACGTGGTATGGGGCTGAGTTATAAGTTGAATTAGAAAAGGAAATTCCCATTGCTCGTCGAGGCTTGCAGCCTCGATGCAATACGATTGTCCCACAAACAAGGCCTACAATTTTGTTGCAACTCACATTTTTGTATCTACAACTGCAATTCACTATCCCCGTTCTGCCGCTCGTCGAGGCTTGCAGCCTCGATGCAATACGATCGTCCCAAAAAACAAGGCTTATAATCTATTTGCACCCCACATTTTTGTATCTACAAGTGCAATTCACTATCTTGATTAAATGCATGGCCACAAAATTATTAATCAGAATGGATTACATTTTTTGACACCGACAGTTGTGGGCTGGGTAGATGTTTTTACTAGAAGAGAGTATAAGGATATTATCATAGACAGTCTAAAGTACTGCATGGAAAACAAAGGCTTAGTTATTAATGCTTATGTCATTATGAGTAATCACCTACACTTAATCTGTCATGCAAAAAATGGCAATCGATTATCAGATATACTAAGAGATTTTAAAGCACATACAAGCAAAGCAATTATACAAAGGATACTAGAAGACAACGTCGAAAGCCGACAAGAGTGGATGCTAAGAATGTTTAAATATTATGCGAAGTATAATAGTAATAATAAGACCTATCAGTTTTGGAAATTAGACAACAAACCAATCGAATTACAATCACCTAAGTGGATATTAGCCAGGTTAGATTATATTCACAATAATCCTGTAGAGGCTGGTTATGTTATCGAAGCAGAGCATTATGTTTACTCAAGTGCAGCTAATTATAATAATGGAGTGGGCTTGTTGGATTTAGAATTGATTGACTTAGGGTCTACTGATGGTTATGTGTTTTCTTGATGCTGGACTACTTACTTAGTATGGAGCAATCATATGGCATCGAGGCTACAAGCCTCGACGAACGAGGGAAAATCACTTGTTAAGCCAACCTTTGTAAATTCTCAATTTCAGCCAACTAAAGTGAACGATTTGTGGAATGAAAATGGCGTTTTTGAATCTTTAACAAGAAATTAGACATGAAAAATTACGATTTAAAGGCAAGTCATAATAATAGAAGAGTATTTATGACCGATGATGAGCCGTATCGAGAAAAATTATTCTCTGGTCTATCTTTGCAAACTGCAATGTCTTTCGATAGACCCTTGAACATGGAGTTTGAAATAGAAGAAGGATACGATGAGTCTAAAAATCCTCTCGAAAATGATATGTTGTATTGGTCAGGATTTGCAGGCTGGTTACCCAAAGCGTCTTATTGTATTGTCAGTAATAAGTTGAGGGAATTTTTTGGAGGATTTAATTTGCCAAAGCATACCTATTATGCCATTAAATTAAGATGGAAGGGAGATGTAAAAGAATTCTATATTTTTCATTTGTATGATGACTTTGATAAGTATATAGATTTTGAAAATTGTAGATATACAACAAGCTCTTATGACTTTATTAAGAATGAGACAAAAATCATAGAAAAAGCAATTGGAGGGTATTCTAGTACAAAGCAACTGCGTGATCATAATAGTGCTAATTATGATGCTACTAGGCGAGTAAATATCACTACACAACAAAATATTGCACCTCTTATACAGGATTTTGATATGGCAGAGGGAGTTGCAAATTTAATTAGGGTTTTCGATAATATTTATGATGAAATTCATTCTAGAAAGAATGAATTTAGAGGAATTTGGATAGCTGAGACTTATTCAGATGTTACTCATTACGTTCGAAAATCTGATATCCATTTATTAGACGACCTAACCTGAAAACTTATAGCAATATGCAATACGATTGTCCCACAAAACAACATCGTCGATCTAGTAGCACATCACATTTTTGAATCCTCCACTCGCTTGTAGCCTCGATGCAATATGATTACTGAGTTGCATCATCTTCTGTAGTAGTAACAAAATTTCACTCCGAAATTCAGGCCTAGTTTGTTATTGACACCTGCATTTCTGTTTATAGGCACTGTCCCTCCGCTCGTCGAGGCTTGTAGCCTCGATGCAATACGATTGTCCCAAAAAACAAGGCCTACAATCTAGTTGCACCTCACATTTTTGTATCTCAAAGTGCAAATCAGTATCTTGATCAAATGCAAGGCCACAAAATTATTAATCAGAATGGATTGCATTTTTTAACACCGACAGTTGTAGGCTGGGTAGATGTTTTTACCCTCCGCTCGTCGAGGCTTGCAGCCTCGATGCAATACGATTACTGAGTTGGATCATCTTCTTGCACCTCACATTTTGTATCCCTCGATGCGATACGATTACAGAGTTGGATCATCTTCTGTAGTAGTAACAAGATTTCACTCCGAAATTGAGGTCTAGTTTGTTATTGACACCTGCATTTGCTCCGCTAGTAAAGGCTTGCAGCCTCCCCGTTCGTCGAGGCTTGTAGCCTCGATGCGATACGATTACTCTGAAAAGAAAAGGCCGACGATCTAGTTGTACATCACATTTTTGTATGCCTAATTGCAATTCAGTAGCCTCGATGCAATACGATTGTTGCACAAGAAAAGGTCGATAATCTATTTGCTCCTCACATCTTTGTATCTACAAAAGCAATTCACTATCTTGATTAAATGCATGGCCACAAAATTATTAATCAGAATGGATTGCATTTTTTGACGCCGACAGTTGTGGGCTGGGTAGATGTTTTTACTAGAAGAAAGTATAAGGATATTATCATAGACAGTCTAAAATACTGCATGGAAAACAAAGGCTTAGTTATTAATGCTTATGTCATTATGAGTAATCACCTGCACCTAATCTGTCATGCGAAAGATGGCAATCGATTATCAGATATACTAAGAGATTTTAAAGCACATACAAGCAAAGCAATTATACAAAGCATACTAGAAGACAAGGTCGAGAGCCGACAAGAGTGGATGCTTAGAATGTTTAAATATTACGCGAAGTATAATAGTAATAATAAGACCTATCAGTTTTGGAAATTAGATAACAAACCAATCGAACTACAGTCACCTAAGTGGACAACTACAAGGTTAGATTATATTCACAATAATCCTGTAGAGGCTGGTTATGTTATAGAAGCAGAGTATTATGTTTACTCAAGTGCATCTAATTATAAGAATGGAGTGGGCTTGTTGGATGTAGAATTGATTGACTTAAGGGCTACTGATGGTTATGTGTTTTCTTGATGCTGGATTTACTTGCTTAGTTTTGGCACAATCATATGGTATCGAGGCTACAAGCCTCGACGAACGAGGGTGATTTATCAAGTAATACCATCACCACAACTTCACAATTATTTCATAAAAACTCCAAAAACCAAAATTATCAACTACCGTTCGTCAAAAAGAAGACTCTCCAAATGTTAAAGTTTTTTTCGACCTACTTTCCAAGTTGTACTCAGTTCTCACTCTAACAAATTATGGTTCAATAACTAACGTAATTATTTTTTTTAATACAAGGTCTTTTGAGTTTGCACTTGTCCATTTTGCTTTTCTTTTTCCACAAAATCTTTGCTAAGTTAGAGATGCACATCACTCCCAAAGTAATGTGTTCATTTCAAATCCGAAAACCGTAATTATGTCTAAGAGACAACTTCACTTAGTACTAGTAGCGCTGTTTGTTTTATTACAGCTTACCGTCACAGCACAGCTAGTTCCAGAAAAATTACCTGTTCTTCTTATCAATGAGGTGCACAATGAGGACTATCTAAATGATGATGTCTTTATAGAGCTGGTTGTTGTAAAAGCAGGGGAGGTTGCTCATGATCATAATAACTCATATGCAAAAATTATTATAGATGATACTAATGAGGGACCAGGATTAGAGCCGGGTTTTTTAGCGATAAAGCCAGAAGTATTTATGTTCTCCAAACCTGGTGACATCATTGTATTGCATGGCTCCAATACGAATACTAGCTCTGCTCCAGAAACTGTCACCCTCTTAGATCTAAATAGTAAACATGTTGAAAAGTATGAGAATGTGCCTCGTAATGGTAATCCAAGTTATGGGAATGGTGAACCTGTTGAGCTGCCAAATCAAAAAATAAAGGACTACATTACCTTTACAGGTGCTGGAGATGTTATTCAAGCAAAGGTTGGTAAAAGGGTCAACAATAAACTAGAGCAAACTGGAAGTAAGAATCTCTCACTTGCAACAAGTGATCAGACTTCTTATGCACAATTGCCGCCATCTATAGGCACTCCCAATAATGCAGCTAATGCAGAGATGATAGCAAAACTAAAAAGCAGTGGCCCGCAGACTGTAAAGTGTTACTTATTTGGTCCTGACCTAGATGATGTCCATATCGTCGCAGATGGCCTTCCTCAATTTGAAACAATCATTTCTAGCAGACCGGATCCGGAATTTTTTGATACAAATACATTTCAGTTATTTGATTTAGGTTGTGGTGATCACATTATTACTGTTACCGACATGAATAGCATTGTGATGACTTGTTCAGTTTATGTGCCGGGTGAGAATCAATACAACATAGACCTTTGTAAGGGAAATGAAATAGATGTAGTATCCATTATTGACTGCGATAACATACAGTCAGATTGTATTATAATGCAAGTAGGAGAAAGCAACCCTGAGAAGTATGGTAACCTAGAAAGTATACTTCCATTTCCTTTAGATCAGGACGAAGTTATAACTATATCGTTTGGCGATAGTGATGGTAATGTTACCGAAGAAATCACAATTACAGTAAGAGTTGTAGATGAGGGTGATACTTGTGATGATGGTAATGCTTGCACCGAAGATGATAGATATGACGCAAATTGCAAATGTAAAGGTTCGCAAATAGAAGTACCGGAGATAGAGGAAGAAAGAGAAACACCTTGCAGTAATGAGAGCAGTATACTGAATGTAGTTAATAAAGCTTATGCAAAATACACTTGGACAATAAAAGACAATGAGAACTCCCAACTTGGTAGGATCGTAGGTCAAAATTCTAGTCTAAATGTAGAAAAGCCAGGACTATATACTGTTGAGGTAGAAAGTTATGATGGCTGTATCTTATCCAGTTCTTATTTTGTTACAATATTTTCTGGTGGGCCTATAGAAGGAGCTATCAAGGCTAGCAAAGAAAGACTGTGTGGAAATGGAGATGAGTCTGTTTTGGAAGTAATAGCAGATTATGATGAGATTGAATGGAGCAGTGGAGAGAATTCTGATGAAATTATTGTAAATGAGCCAGGCATATATAAAGCTGAAGTAACAAAGGGATCTTGTTCTGCTACCTATTTTATAGAAATAAAATCAACCTTAGGGGCAGTAAGAATAGAACCTAATAACCTCATAATCTGCCCAGGAGAAGATGGTGTCCTTAGTCTGGAAAATTTACCCCTTGATTTTCAGGGAACATTTTTGTGGCATCCAGTTCCTTTTTCAGCCTCCAGCGTAACTATAACTGAGCCAAATGTCTATACGGTTACAATTACTGACTCCAATAGCAATTGCAGTTTATCACTAGAAACAACAGTGAGGAGCTCTTCTGACTTCGACTTTTATAGAGATTTGTTGCTCTCTCAAGAATTTGAAGAGTTTCCATTGGCAGGGCCGCCGACACTAAAAGATGATGACGTTTCCAAAAGAAGTTCTGGAGCCTGTAATGTTACAGGGACAGATGTTAATCTGATGTTTGCAGATCCGCCCTTTTCCGGAGGTGGAATAGACATAGATGCACATGCTTTTCTTTGTCAGTATCATGGAGAAGAGGAATCGTGTAGTGAAGGTCTTTTTTTTTCAGACCTTTGTCCAGATGCTACAGGAACAATCGAAATGCTTCTAGCAGGCACCTCCGATGTTGAGGGTATAATCCTAGAAAATTCTGAAGGTGATTTTTTCTGTTATGCTAGATCTAAAAATCGAACATGTCGAAATTACTTCGACTCAGATGCATCCGTAAAATTTATAGAATTGCTTAATGGCATCTTGTGTGCCCAAAAGGCTAATCAGACTAGCCATACACCGACGATAGACCTTGTCCACACTATAGAAAGTAGAATATCTGAAGATCTAGGCTATGAGAACACAATAGTCTATGACAATTTCTTTAAAGGTGGGTATCCTCTTTTCGACGGAGTAGAGTACGAAGTTGGTACGATGTCAGGTGGATTAATTACATCTATAGGATCTCAAGAAGGCGGGATTCATGTTTCTAATTACAAGCCAAAAGCCTTAAATTTAGAATCGATTGCCTTCCATGAGGAAGTGAATGAATGGTGTGGAACCACAGGCTTGTATGCACAAGTAACTATAGAATACATGTCCTGCGGATTATTGACTTTTACAGTTTTAAAAAACTATGGAGAGAACCTCCGTAAGATATTCTTTGAGACGGAAAGCGTTCTTGCCAACACTGTTTTTAACCAAACTTCCCTTTCGGAAGGAATTGTGAATCAAGTACCCTTATGCTATCTAAACTGTGACAACCTTTGTGGCATATACAATTCACTATTAGTTTCTGAAGATTATAAGCTAGGTACTATTCTATGGCTAACCTCTCCTGAGGTTATAGCTCTTATGAACCCTGAGTCATCTCCATCTCCAGAATGTATTATTTCTTGTTTTGATGGAAAAAATCCTAATTACCAAGATAAAAAAATAACTCAACCCTGGCTAGACCTAGTAGATAGCTACATATGGACTTATGGTTCAGAATCAAACAAGTATCCTTCAAGATTGTGTCCTGACGATGTAGACCTTTTGCGAAATTTATCTTTACAGTTTTTCAGTATGGATAAGACGAATCTACCTCCTGAAGATGATTCTGAAGACTCTGGTATAGCTCTTATCGAGAATACAGGACCTGATTTTTTGGGTAGAACTGATTTTGATGTAACATACGAGCTAGATAGGCTGGATGTACTTCGCAAACCAGCGAACCCATCTGGATATTTGTATGCGAAGAATGTACCATTTGACTATTATAGTACATTATACCCCGTCAATCTTGGTAAAAATTATAATTTCCTTTGCGATGCTGTGGAAGGAAATTGTGCTAGGGATCTCAATGATTTTCATATAATTGGAAATAACCCAAATGACCCAGACGACCCCAATAACGAACAAGGTCAGGAGCAAGGTGCTGTTGTGTATTTGCCAGGAATCTATATAGGATTCAGTATAGAACATCATAATCATGGACAAAGGACGAGTAATTTTTTCAATTCCTTGGATGCTATAGGCCTTATAACACCATGGGCAGCACTGAATGCTTCTGCCAAGGCCTTTAGATCAAGAAACTGGCTGAGAGCATTTGGGATAGCAGTGCTTCCTGCTGCTGATGTTGTGTCTTCTGCCACTTCTCTATTTTTGAATAACACAGATTACTGTGCAGATGCAACTGCTCAGTTAATATTGGAAGGAGCTACCAGTGAAGATTTATTAGCCTTTGATAATGCAACGAAGGATTTCTGCGATAAGTTGCGTATCGTTTCCTTTGTCACTTCTACTATCGCCTTAGGTAACGCTGGTGTTTCCAATCAGTCCAATCAGATGGACGACCTTATAGATGCCTTTAGAGAAATAGATGATGCCAACCTAGCTACAAGAATATTCTCAGATACTAAGTATCCTGATCCCAATGTGGAGGAGTACACGGAACTAGAAACTATGAGAAGGCTGGCCACCGCTACTAGATCACTTCTGCCAGAAAGAATTATCCAAGCCTTTAAAATGGCTAATCGAGATGACATTGCAGATATCCTACTGGTAAATAGTAACTATTTAAAAGGATGGACAGATGCCGTGCCCAATGCAGAGAATATAATGAACTTGATACCACAAATTTCAAGAGCAGAAGTTGATGCATCGACCGCTAAACAGTTTTTTGATGATGTTTTTGCTTCTCTTTCTGCCAAACCTCCTATTCCAAATAGTATTGGAGTCAAATTCGGAGATTTAACCGGAGTGAATTTCAATGTTTGGGCTGAAACGAGTAAACTAAAAAATTATAGAAAACATCTAGACTTTCTTGAAACTAGAAAAATATTAGATGAAAATGATTTTGCAAAACATATGGACGGAGAGATAGAAATTGTTATCAAAGGTCCTCCTCCGAGTTCAGGAGGGCCTGCTCCAGTACTATGGAGAGGAAAATATGCTGCTAATACTTTCTGGGATGATTTTAATGGAGATTTGTCTACTAACCCAACTATATTGCAGCTTATTAAAACGAATGGAACTCCGACTACAAACTTCACAGGATTTCACGACTATGCCAACTTTACTAATTTGGTGTCTCAAGGAATGGCTGAGATAGGACAAAATCCAGTTCAAAATATTTTTAATGGCATGGTTTATCAACAATTTAAACCAAGAGTAAGGTATCCAAACTGGCAAGATGTGAAATCGAAAAATTTTGGAGACCCAAATATTGCAGATTTATCTAAAGCTGAAATAAAAAACAAATCAAATATTTCCACCTTTTGGCCAGCTGAATTCTCAAAATCTGACATGAAAGAATATGCATCAGCTGCTGTTTATCAAGGTAAGCTAAATAGTGGCGGTGTATTACCAGAAGGTATTATTTATACTAATGTAACATCGCCGAATTCTTCAATTGACAATGTTGGTGTAATTAAGAGAAGTGGAGATATAAAATCATCTTTTCCAAATAACCCTTAATATGATCTTGCTAGAAAAATTCAATTTGATTTATGATAAAGGATTTCCACTTAAGCTGAAACCCTTATCAAATCGAGACTTAAGTAAATCTATGGAAATTTTAATTGATTTGGTAGATAGTTTAAATGGAGGCGGATTGTATTTTAATACCCAACGTTTACTCTTGAATATTTCTCAGGTCATGTATGAGGCAAGAGAAACATTTAATTATTTTCCAGAAGTTGGACGAGGAAGTATTATAGTTACAACTGATACTGTCTATTTTACTTCTATGGATGATGACTTTCCAGAAAGAAGAATTAGTGAAGCCTATGATAAAATTCCTACTCACGATTTTAAAAAATTCTTAGAAGATCTCTTTCAACAATCCATTGAATATTTAACAATTCAAGATCGTATTGTTCAATCAATTTATTTTAAAGTTCGTAACGTTATTGAAAAAAGATGGAGTGAAGCTTATGATCTTGCAGTGATAAAAAAAAGATACATATTCCTTCTCTTAGGTATCAAGAACATAACCTTTAAATTCTCAAAAGACTCCAATTTATGTCATGTATATGAATCTGAGATAACTAAGTTTGGAAAGAACCCTGATGAATATATATTAAAAATAGATGAGATCGAAAGTTATCTTATTGATTACATTAAAAAATTAAGATCGGACAGAAAAGGCTAATTCCCTTAAGTATAAGTAAAGTAAACTGATCTATAAAGGTAATTCTATAAAACCCAACATTATGACCTATTCCAAATTCCGACTCACCCTAACCATCCTATGTCTATTAATGACCAGTTATTCTGTTTTATACTGTCAGTCTGATTACAATATTTCAGCAACAGCCATAGAAAAGTCAGGGCAATGTCAAGGAGAAATAGATATTAATATATCTGGTAACGCTGCACCTTTTGATATCACTCTCCTAGATAGTAATGGAGCTGAGATAGATGAATGGCTAGGAGTACCAGCTGCTCAGTTTTTTTTTCCTAGAAACGAAAACGATATTCTTGAGGAAGGAGACTATACTGTAAGGATAGTTGATGACTTAGGCTGTGATATAGAGAGTAGTGTCACCATAGCATGCGATTGTCCTATCCCAGAGTACACAGTCACTTTGCCGAGTTGTGATGTTATGAATAATGGCACTATAGTATTTAAAGATACTCCTGGGTTTTCTTACTCTGTAAAATGGGATCATGACCCTAGTCTTCCACGTAATCTATCAGGTCTATCGAGTGGAGAATATTGTGGAGAGTTCAGTAGGATACCTCTTTTTAGTGGCGGTGGTAATACCAATATGACTCCAGACTGTATAATTAATGTTTGTATAGAAATAGAAGAAGAATGTGAATGTAGATTAGATTTCCATCCATACTTTACGAATTTATTTGAGGAAAATAATATCACCCACCCCTCAGCATGTGGAGAAGATGGTGCTATTCTAGGATCACAACAAGAGTATTTAGATTTCATCATGTGGGAGGACTTTCCATTTACGGCTACATGGACTCATAACGGCGCTGTCCTTAAAGAAACAGTAGTAGAAGAAAATTCTGACAGTGATCTTACTATAACGAATCTCAGCGAGGGCATCTATAATCTGGCAATAGTCTATGGAGATTGTGATGAAAGTTATGATTTTGAACTAGTAGACGAGAAGATAGAATATGACACTGAGATTATTGTAGCTTGTCCATTCGGAGATGGTGGAGGCTCTATAAGTATTAGTAGCGATGAGAATCTTATTATTTCTTGGAGTACTGGAGCTACAGGCAATACTATTAGTAATCTATTGGCTGGTTCTTACAAGGCGACAATTACCAGTTCTATTGCTTGTGTTAACATTGAGGAATTTGAACTAATAGAGGACAATAATCCTTTTCATTTGTCGCTCTCATTATCGGACGAAGAACTGGCTTGTAGTCAGATTATTCTTCTGGACTTAGTCGGAACAAGAGGACCATTTGATTTTTATTATAATGGCGTTTTGGTCGGAATGGACCTGCAAGAAATTCCGGAAGAATTTATTTCTCAGAATTCAGATAATCGGTTTGCTATTAGAGACAGATGTGAGAGATATGCTAGGAATATTATTGATATAGATGCAGAAGTCTTTTGCAATGACTATGATGTTGTTATTGATCCTATAATTGAATATTCATGTAAGTCAGATGGTAAGGCTGATGTTAGTTTAGAATATGTTACTCAGAACGGCTGCACAATCACAACCAATCACAGATCTTACCAATGGTCAAACGGAAGTACTAGGGGAGAGCTTTTTGATCTAGACCCAGGGTCCTATTCTGTTACTGTCACTGATTTGAACGGATGCACGGCTAGTACTTCATTGGTTATTGAAGAAAATAGCCGACCAAATATAACTCTTGTGGATGTTGTGCCAGCAGCTGGAAGTGTAGCTGGTTATGTCTTCTTTGAATTAGAAGGATCCCACTTTCCAATGATATTTACTTTTAATGGAATCGAAAGAACGGTTCATATTCCAGGAAGTACTATCGCAATGGAATATAATTGTACTGATAATGGTGATGATAGTCAAATATTTGAGTACAGTTTGGTAAATACTCTAGGTTGTGAGATTAATAGAAGTAGCTCATTTGATTGTTGTTATGAACCTTTAATGGTCGATATTAGTATTCCAAGATCTCCTCAGCCATGTGATTTTCCTGATGCCTTTATGATAAATCAAATTACAGGGGGTGAGCCTCCATACAAGATTACAGCAGTTATAACAGAAGTATATGGGGAACCTTCATCATGGATAGGTGGATCAGACAGCTGGGAAAAGAGACTATTGAGTCCGTTAAGTCCACATGATGATCCTTTAGTATTGAAGAATGGTTGGGTACATCCAGAGGGAAGGGAGTATGCGCCTGCAGGTAATATTTTGATAACAGTAGAAGATGATTGTGGAAATACATTTTCTGAGACAATAACAACTTGTGCAGATTGTGAAATAAATATGATATCTGGTAATTCGAATGAGATTGTTGATTTATTGAATGGAAATATTACATTAAGACTAGATGATCCATGTGATACTGGCGTATGGAATGAGGTGGATATACATTTAACTTATAATGAAAATTTCTTTATTCAAAATCCAGAATATCTTCCTATTACAATTTATTGGCCAGATAACCATACGGTGACAACACTAAATTTAATTCATTATGATCTTACTGGTGTCACTGAAGTTCGTGTAACTGGTCCTACAGAATTCGAACCAAGTGATGCATTGGAAAATAATGGAGATATGCCAGTTATTGTGCAGAGAGGTGATGCAACATGTGAAACCTTGATTGAGTTTGTGCATGTTGATGGAGAAAGAGGTGTTATTGGTCTTGATCCATTAAGTTTAAGGGAGTACTTAGATGCAATCGGACTATCTGGAATTGAATGTGTTTACAAAGGGTCAGCAATTTGTAATAATGGCTGTAATGCGCTCGGTCTGCCAAGGTATGTTGATCTAAGAGATTGCTTTACAATTTTTACTAATGACGTTGGTGAAAGAGCGGGGAATTGGGAGTTTGTACCTAATTTGCCGGATGATTTTGATATTGACAATGGTAATCCTTGTGTCTTCGGAGGAAGACTAGCACCGACCTTTGAATACGATTCGAAAGATGAGATTATATCTGGATCTATATTGGTTCCCCAAAATATACCCGTATTGAGACATGTTAAGTCTTGGTATGGTTATCCTGGCGCGCCTACATTATGTGCTGATGGTGGTCTATGTGTCTTCAATACTGTTGATATTACTGGTCAGGATTTACCTTGTGTAATTATGGCGCCCTATTGTTTTGAGCCAATTGCAAATACTGAATGTATAAATATAGATGGTGATGCATGCTGTGATCATGAAGATCCGAATGTAGGAGTTGATAATGACTATGATGATTGCTTAACTGACATTGTAATTGATGACCCTTCAGGTACGTCGGGTGGTAGTAATGAAGGAGACATATGTGACTGGGGTGGATGGGAGCAGGAACACTTAGAAACAAGAGAAGCTGTAGATTCAAAAGTTTTTATTTTTAACCAAGTATCAGATGGAACTACATTTTCCATTCACAATGCAAGTGTATTAGGTGTAGAAGTAGAATTATATGAGGGATCTTTACTCAAATATAGATCGTATTGTAGGCAAGGAGATTCTGGAAGTACTACCATAAGATGTGATGGTTATGGGGCACTGAAATTAACCATCACACCTATGGGAGACCCTGAAGCTGATTGTCTAACTGATTCAAGGACTGATGTAAGGGTAGATAACTGTACACAAGGATTCCAAAAAGATGATTGTCCTGAAACATTAAGAGTTGCACATAATGAAGTAGCACAAGGGTTTGAACTTAAATCAAACTTAGTGTCAAATCAAAAAAATCCATCTGTCTTTCTAGGTCCCTTCTCTAGCAATAGTGAAGAATTCCTATCATCAAATATTTTTGGTGTCACTAAAGAATCAGTACAATTTATGACCTCAAATAATGCGGATAGTAACTATCCGCATGCTGAGGAGGAAAAGTATTCTCACTTTGCTGCTGATCCAGGCGTCTATGATATGGGTGGCATAAAAATGGCATCATGGAATCACTATGGCCTTACTCATGAATGGACATGGGTGCAATTCCCCGAAAATTTTACTTCTCCTCCAGTAGTATTGGTTTCTCAGACTTCGCAACATGAAAGAACGCCATCCTTTGTCGAAATAGGAGAAGTAACCAATGAAAAATTTAAAGTTAGGCTGAAGGAAAAGGAAGGCGAGGACAATGTTCATATTCCAGAATTCTTTTCATATATGGCCTTTGAAAAAGGATATGGTATCTTGAATGGTAAGAAGGTGTTTGTGGGAATGACTGAGGAAGTAGTCAACGATGGTTGGAGTCATATTTCTTTCCCGATGACGCCTGGTACAACAAATAACCTCTTTAGCTCTAAACCTAACTTTTTAGCTCTGCCTCAGACCTATGGGGAGGACCCTGCTGTAATTAGATACAAGAACATAAGTAGTAGTGGTATAGATATTAGGCTGCAAGAGGATGATGTGTTTGATTCAGAGACGACCCACTCTAACCAAGCTATTGGATACGTGCTTATAGAGACTACATTTAATTGTGATTGTAATCTCCCTATAGAAGACCTAGCCATCACGACCACCCCTGCCACCTGCACCAATGCCGACGGAACAGCTGCCATCATTCCGCAAGGTGGCACCTCTCCATATTCTTATGATCTAGGAGCGGGGCCACTTCCACTTGCAGAAGATGGTCTGATCTCTGAACTGGAAGGCGGCAGTTATACTGTAACTATTACTGATGTGGATGGCTGTGAGTATGTGGATAATTTCGAGATAGAAGAGCCTGCGGGGCCGGTAAGAGAATGTTACATCTTAGAATTAAATCCTACACAGTGGAAGACAGCTGGAGTCTGCGAGTATACTTGGGTAGACAAAGGTGGAAATAAGAATGATGTCAGATTTTATGCATGGAGTGGTGCACAAGGCGTGAGCTTTGAGTGGACAACTGATTGGACTGGACCTACTAGTGGCAATACCTCCTGGTGGTTTCAGATTAATGATCTGACAGCAGGGACGACATGGCATGCGACAGGTGTAGTTACTGATGATGAGACGGGATGTGAGACTGTGTTGGAGTTTACAGTGACAGTAGAGCCCGAACCTTGTGACATTATACCTCACTGCTCCGATATCACTCCAGAATGCGATGGAAATGCTATGGGGTCTATTACAATAGAGGAGAATGGTACTAGTCCTTATACTTATATCTGGAGCGACGGCCAGACCACCAATCCAGCTACCAATCTATCGGCGGGCATTTATGATGTTACAGTAACTGATGACGATGGCTGTACAGGAATGCTAAGTTGTGAGATAAAGAATGTGCCTGCACCGGGAAGTACCTGTTACATTTTGGAATTAAATCCTACAGAGTGGAAGACAGCTGGAGTCTGCGAGTATACTTGGGTAGACAAAGGTGGAAATAAGAATGATGTCAGATTTTATGCATGGGGTGGTGGGCAAGGCCTAAGCTATGAATGGATCACTGATTGGACTGGATCTACTAGTGGCAATACCTCCTGGTGGTTCCAGATTAATGATCTAACGGTAGGGACTTGGCATGCAACAGGAGTAGTTACTGATGATGAGACGGGTTGTGAGACTGTGCTGGAGTTTACAGTGACAGTTGAGCAAGATGGATGTGCATTTACACCAGAATGTGGATATATAAAGAATGAATGTCCAGGAGATAATGATGGTGCAATTACGGTTATTGAAAATGGCCAGGCTCCTTATGATTACCTCTGGAGCGATGGCCAGACCACCAATCCAGCTACTAATCTTTCAGCAGGAACTTATACGGTTACTATTTCTGATATTACTTCTTGTACTGCAGAAGTCAGTTGTGTAGTAGGCACAAACCCTCCTGCTAAGTGTACATGCACAACGCCTATGCATGTGTACGTTTATACTGCAATAGAGCCCGATTGTGGCTTGTCTAATGGGAAAGTCGTAGTTGATGTGCAAGAAGGAACCCCTCCTTATTATTTTGAGTTCGATGGAAAGTCAGGATACATTCCTCACGGTCAAAGTATATTTGATGAATTAGGAGAAGGCAGTTATGAAGTATATATAGAAGATTCTCAAAATTGCGAGTATTCTAAAAGTTTTAGCTTGGAAGCGAATACTCTTGCAGATCCCGAGTACTCTATAACAAACACATCCTGCAGTCCTCCTGATTATACGATTGCGATACTCAGTGTTCCAGGTAATACTTCACAGCTTAGTTATGATTGGAATACAGGCGATACATCATCATCGATTAGTGGTCTTGGGAATGGAATTTATCGTGTAACGATTACAAATACCGAAGGATGTTCTGTCAATAAAGTTTTCGAACTAGCAGATGTTGAAGTAGAGCTATCTTCGGGAAATCCGTTTTGTGATATTAATAATGGTTTTGCAGAGGCATTAGTTAATTATGGTGCACCACCATATACTTATGTGTGGAACAATGGTGAAACCACTAGTATGATAAATGATTTATCACCAGGAGAATATACAGTCACAATATCTGATTCAGCAGGCTGTACTGCATCAGAAAGTGTCACTTTAACTAATGCCAATTCCTTAAATTTAAGCTCTAGTGGAGGGTATTTGGGTTTTGAGGTTGGTAGATATATTCCAGCTGATCTAACATTAGATTGGTACTTTAACCCGCAATGGATAGTAGACCAAATGATAATTACCAGCTCATCTGGAGATACTTTATTAAACACTGGGATTGTGACAAATGGGCCATCTGATTGTCCTGATTCTGATAACATCTGTGCAGATTATTTCTTAGGTGACTTTCCTAATCAAATTGTCCAGTTGAATGTTGGAAGTGGAGTCGCCCAAGAAGTTTCAGGTTCAAATTGTGAAGGAGATCCTATGGTGATTGGGATTGAAGGACAGTTCACCGTTTTGGAGGATAGTTATATTTATATTGAAGTAATAGGTCAGCCAGTATGTGGATTTGGGACTGCATGGAATGCTACTGTGAGTTGTAATTCTTCAAAATCAGTTATTACTCCCATCGAAGGAAATTATTCAGAGCATGAAAAAGTTACAGAACTTGTAGATGTAGAAGATGATATTAAACCGGAGTTTGTGCAGATTATGCCTAACCCAGCAAGTGATTTTGTGATTTTAAGTTCTAGTAGGCCTTATACATATGACTTTGAATTTATTGATTTCACAGGACAGAGAATACTCAGTGCTTCCGAGGTAACTAGTGAGAATTTTCAGATTGACCTTTCTCACATTGTGTCAGGACTATACTTAATTATAATCTCAGTAGACGGTGTCAAGCAAGTAGAAAGATTAGTTATTGAATAGCGTTCTGCCCTTAGCCATCATACATGTTATTTGGTGGCTAAGTGCAGAATTTTTTCCGTTTCTATTTGGGTTAGCAAGTGATTCACTATATTTTTTTTGCAAAGCTAAAGGAAAACTGCCCGCTTACTCTTGTTGTCTGAATTAGGATTATATGATGCTAAGGATTTATTTTTGAAATAAAAAATTCTAATTCCTTTCTAGAGGTCGGGAATTGAAAGAAAAGAAATTCCATATCTTGTGCTTTACCTTCTGCAGAAGTAAGAAAACATGAATGAATAATCCCCACATCCTAAAATCCTAAAAATCCCAATTCAGACAAATAGCCAGAGTGCGAAGCAGCTATAATCCACGATCATATAAATCATTAGATCTTGCAAATCCTGTTTAAGACAAAAAGCAAGAGTGGGAAGCAGACTAGATTCAAGTTCAAATTTCCATTTATATGCACCATACTAAAAGAGGTTGGAGATAAAAGAAAGAGAGATTCCTGAAAGATAAAATTCCAAATTCTTAAAAATCCCAATTCAGACAAATAGCCAAAGTGCGAAGCAGCTATAATCCACGATCATGTAAATCATTAAATCTTGCAAATCCTGTTTAAGACAAAAAGCAAGAGTGGGAAGCAGACTAGATTCAAGTTCAAACTTCCATTTATATGCCCAATTCAGACAAATAGCCAGAGTGCGAAGCAGCTCTAATCCAAGATCATATAAATCATTAAATCTTGCAAATCCTGTTTAAGACAAAAGTTAGAAAGCGAAAGAATACCCCCACATCCTAATATCCTAAAAATCCCAATTCAGACAAAAGGCTGGTTTATCGAGACTATTAAGCTACTAACTCTCTCTTAGCATCATAGGCGATCTCCTCTCCATACCTAGGCAAACTAAACGAAAAAGTACTTCCATAGCCCTCGTAACTTTTGAGTTGAAGATCCCCATCGTGCAGATTCATAATCTTCTTAGCCATAGTGAGTCCTAGGCCTGTGCCTTTGTATTTTTCATCAGTGTTAAGTTTTGAGAAACTGTCGAAGATGTTTCTCTGGAATTTTTTAGCTATGCCAATGCCATTGTCTGAAAATGAAAAAACAAAATTATCCTTCTGCTGCCTGCATGTAATTTCTATTTCTGGAACGGTACCTTCATCAGTAAATTTCAAACTATTGCTCAGCAAATTGTGAACGACTCGTTGTAGCTTTTGTCTATCACCCAACATATATTCGGGCAGATTAGATATAATGATTTGAGCCTTTTTAGTTCTGATGTTATATTCTAAAATATCCAGAACGTCCTGAATCATCTCTCTCGTTTTAAATCTTTCTTTGTTTATAACCATTGAATTCACCTTTGCAAAATCCAAGAGATCAGAGGTAAGATTATCCATTTGCTCCGCCCCATTTTTAATGTAAGCCAGATACCTGTCTATATCAGGATTGGTCTGTCCATTTAGTTTCTTTTTGAGCAGACCCGTATAGCTTAGGACAGTTCTTAGTGGGGATTTGAGATCGTGGGATGCAATATGAGCAAATTGCTCTAGCTTGATATTCGAGTTGATGTATTCATGTAGTTCTGCATTGAGATTTTTCATCTTTTGATGAGCGGTGTAGTGATAATACCAGGACCACAATAGAAGACCGACTATAAGAGTAAGTCCTATGATCAAATAAAGATTGAGGTTTGCCCTGTCCAAGATAACTTGTTGCTGGTCTGCAGTAAAGCCGGATATAAGATGCACGTAAGATTCCGAGGGACGATACTGAATAGTATCGAGAGTGCTAGCGTATGCTCCTGTAGAGCAAAACACCAATGCAATAGCACCTAGGATGTTATATGACTTTATTCCGTTATACATTCTATGACTCAGTCTGAGCACATACAGACCTACAAGAAAATAACGGACCAAGGTTCCACCTAGTTGACATTAAACCCCAAAGACAGTGTATACTATCTTGCATAAGGGACTTATTCCACATTTAGGGCTTACCCGCTCGTAAGTAATTGCTTGATTATACTAGAGACAGTCTTACCATCAGCTTGCCCAGCTAGCTGTTTAGTAGCGATTCCCATGACCTTACCCATGTCTTTCATGCTAGTCGCATTCGTCTCTGTGATGATACCTTTAAGAAGTGGCATTAGTTCTTCTTCTGACAATTGTTTAGGAAGATAGTTTTGGAGAACGGCGATTTCTTCCTCTTCTACTTTTGCCAGATCTGCTCTGCCCTGCTTGTTGTATATGTCTAGAGAATCTTGTCTCGATTTGATGAGCTTCTGTATCATTTTTATTTCTCCTGCCTCATCTAGTTCAGTGCCACTCCCATCCGTTTTGGCTAATAAGATGGCGGCTTTTATTGCTCTTATACTTCTTAGTGCCGCTTGATCTTTGGCTTTCATAGCGGTTTTGAGGTCACCCATTAGTTTAGCTTCTAGACTCATTTTCTTCTTTTTGTTGTGTTATTAACTCTGTAATATTAATAAAATCTGTGACCCCTAATTGTTCAGGCCTCTTTTGTAAAATTTCAAGATCCAAATCTTTCAAGAACGGCTTGAGGGTATTCCTTAGTTTTTTACGTCGCTGCTGGAAGGCAGTTTTAATGATGTGGTTAAAAAGTTTTTCATCACATTTCAGGCCATAGTTCTCCTTACGTCTCAGCAGGATAATCGAAGAATTGACCTTGGGAGGTGGTGAAAAAGCGTCGGGTGCTATATTGAATAACAGCTCTGCTTCATAGTAGACTTGTGTCCTGAGACTGATAATTCCACTCCCTCTTGAGCCGGACTGTGCAGTTATCCGCTCTGCTACTTCTTTTTGGAACATACCTACCATCACAGGTATCTGTGCTACGTTGTCTATCATCTTAAAAATGATCTGAGAAGATATGTTGTAGGGATAATTACCTACTAGATTAAACTCTCTCCCTTCAAAAAGACTACTCAGTTCCAAGGATAGAAAATTGTCATTTATGAGCATAGTTGGCGGGAGCTTCTGGGAGAGGATAGCTATCATATCTCTATCAAACTCTACTGCCTGGAACTCTCCGTAATGCTCAGCTAGCTCGTAGGTAAGAACACCTTGGCCTGGCCCCACTTCCAGCATCGGTTGCTCACTAGGACAATTATTTTTGATAGCCCTTAGGATGTCTGACACCACGGCCTTATCCGTTAGAAAATGCTGCCCTAAATGTTTTTTAGCTTTCACAAAAAGATTCTTAAATGTCCCAAAGTACTGATAATTGCTTCTTTAATGCTGGTATAGCCGTATCTTAGGCCTTTCAAATCAAGAAAGAAGCAGATGGCTAAGAAAGTAAGGATAGGAATAACAATAGGAGATGTCAATGGGGTAGGACCTGAAGTAATCATTAAGGCCTTGTCCCATCCAAGTATAACTAAGCACATAACACCTATTATTTACGGCAGTACCAAAGCCTTAGCCTATCACAAGAATATTGTTAAGGATGCTAATTTCCCTTTCGTCTCAGTTAACCATGTAGATAATGCAGCCCATAATAAAATCAATGTCATCAATTGCTGGACAGAAGATACCAATATTACCTTAGGACAACCGACGAAGGATAGCGGACGCTTTGCACTGATGGCCATAGAGAGAGCTGTCAAGGATGCAAGAAATGGCCATATAGATGCTATCGTCACCGCACCTATCAATAAAAAAGCGATGGAAATGGCTGGCTTTAAGCATGTGGGTCATACAGAGTTTCTTGCTGAAGCTTTCGAAGCTTCAGAAGTTGTCATGACCATGGTATCAGACGCTTCCATCATTGCAGTAGCGAGTAATCATGTACCCATAAAGGAGGTGGTGAATAAGCTGGATAAGAAAAAGATTATCAGAAAACTAAAAGTGCTCAATACCTCTCTCAGAGAAGATTTTGGAAAAGAACGACCTACTATAGCTGTACTAGGTCTCAATCCTCATGCTGGAGACAATGGTGTCATAGGATCTGAAGAAAAGGATTTTATAGAACCTGCAATCAAGGAAGCAAAAAGAAATAATGTACTCGTTTCAGGTCCCTTCCCGGCAGATGGCTTTTTTGGCGGAACTGATTTTAAGAAAGTGGACGCTTGCCTAGCGATGTACCACGATCAAGGTCTCATTCCATTTAAGTTGATGTCTTTTGGTGCTGGGGTGAATTTTACAGCAGGACTTTCTGT
>CALLAE010000069.1 GCA_938002665.1 uncultured Saprospiraceae bacterium
CAAGATGGTACCTATGTTCTAAGGATAGATGCATCAGATGAGGTAGACAACGAAAGTTCTCATTCTATAACCTTCTCTGTGGATGGGATAATGGATGCAGATAATGATGGTGTCTGTGATGCAGATGATCTGTGTCCAAATTTTGATGATAACTTAATAGGCACTTCTTGTGATGATGGAGATGCTTGTACAACAGGAGAGACCTATGATGCTAACTGTGATTGTTCAGGTGGTACTATCCCAGATGCAGATAATGATGGTGTCTGTGATGCGGATGATGTTTGCCCTAACTTTGATGATGCTCTGATAGGCACTTCTTGTGATGATGGAGATGCTTGTACAACAGGAGAGACCTATGATGCTAACTGTGGTTGCTCAGGCGGAATATTCCAAGATGCAGATAGCGATGGTGTCTGTGATGCTGATGATCCTTGTCCTAACAATCCTCAAAATGATTGCAATATCATAGAGCCTTGTACAATCTCAACAACAAGCACGTCTTATGAATATATTCAGAGAGTGACTCTAGAATCCATTTCAAATAATTCAGGAAATGACTCAGGTTATGGAGATTATACTCAGCTTAGTGTTAGCTTGGTTATAGGTCAAGCTTATAGTATTACTCTAACACCAGGATTTCAAAATCAGGCATACAATGAGGTGTGGACTGTGTGGGCTGATTTAGATGGAAATGGAGACTTTGATGGTGCTTCTGAAACCTTGTTCACTGGAAATAGTACCTCAGAGTTAGAAGGACAAATTACGATACCTGCTGGTACGCCTTTCCTTACTACGACCTTGAGAGTTGCCATGCAATATAACTCAGCACCACCTTCTTGTGGAACTTTTACTTATGGAGAGGTAGAAGATTATACCATTATAATAAGTTCAGGATGCACACAGGGTAGTCCTTGTGATGATGGAGATAATTGCACAACTAATGATGTTTACGATATAAATTGTAATTGTGTAGGGACGGCAATGATAGATTCTGACAATGATGGTATCTGTGATGTTGAAGATCAATGTCCAAATTTTGATAATAACTTAATAGGTACTGCTTGTGATGACAATGATAATTGTACCACTGGCGAGACTTATGATGCTAATTGTGGTTGCTCCGGTGGCACTTCTCAAGACTCAGATAATGATGGAGTCTGTGATACAGAAGATCTGTGTCCAAATTTTGATGATAGTCTTATAGGCACAGCTTGCAATGATAATGATAACTGTACAGCTAATGATGTGTACACTAATGCATGTAATTGTACAGGGACGCCAGTAGCAGATGCTGATAATGATGACGTATGCGATGCCAATGATCTCTGCCCAGATTTTGATGACAACTTAATAGGTCAGCCTTGTGATGATGGAAATGCCTGCACATCAGGAGAGACTTATGATGTTAATTGTGGTTGCTCAGGTGGTATATTTCAGGATGCGGATAATGATGGTGTCTGCGATGCAGAGGATCTTTGTACTAACTTCGACGATAGTCTATTAGGGTTGCCTTGTAATGATAATGATAATTGCACATCGGGTGATGTCTATACTGCTGACTGTGCTTGTGCAGGAACAGCTGTTTCAGATTCTGATAATGATGGTGTCTGTGATACAGAAGATCAATGTCCAAATTTTGATGACAGTCTCATAGGCCAAGCTTGTGATGATGGGAATGCCTGTACAACTGGTGAAATCTATGATGCTAACTGTGGATGTACAGGTGGTATAGTTCAGGATTTTGACAACGATGGAGTCTGTGATGCAGAAGATGCATGTCCTGGAGAGGATGATAATATAGATCTAGATAATAACGGTATTCCAGATGGTTGTGAAAACTGTCCTGCTTACAATTTTAATGTTACACCTATCATCGGTTATGACCCTGGACAAGACCTAGGTAATTTTGAGATTCAGGATGAAGGGTCCACTGTGTATATAGAGAAAAATTCTTGGAAGGCCTTAGACATAGGATATACTGTCACTCCTAATACAGTATTATCTTTTGATTTCAAGAGTACAGTGCAAGGTGAGATACATGAAATTTCGTTTGATAATGATTTGTCCTTAGCACCATTACATAGATTTGTTTTATTTGGATCACAAGGTTATGGTGGCGATTATTCAGTAGGCACCTATAGTAACTTGGGACAGTGGGAGACGTTTACTATTCCAGTCGGCACCTTATTCAGTGGTAGTTTCCAGTACTTAGTGCTTACCGCTGATGATGACAATTTTGTAGTAGGAAATTCCTTCTTTAGAAACGTCAGCTTATTTGAGGATATGAATAACGACCTCAGTTGCGATGAGGACTGTGTGCCAGGTGCTAGTTGTGATGATGGTGATCCTTGCACATCTGGAGAAACTTATGATGCGCTATGCGGCTGTGTAGGTGGCTCGCTAAATCTAGATAGTGATGGTGATGGTGTCTGTGATCTCATAGATGTCTGCCCTAACTTTGATGATGGCCTGATAGGGACAGACTGTGATGACAATGATCATTGTACTATAGGAGAAACCTATGACTCATCATGTGGTTGTTCTGGTGGCCAACTAGTAGATAATGACAATGATGGTGTTTGTGCAACAGAAGATCCAGATGACAATGACAGTTGTGTGCCAGATGATTCTAATTGTACTGGCTGCAATACCTACGACTTTAATGATTTCGAAGATGGACTTGGAATCTGGAATGATGGGGGTTCTGATGCAGCTATAAGTTCTAATTTTAGTTCTTATGCTAAATCTGGTTCTGTCGCTGTAAGAATAAGAGATAACTCAGGTAACTTTTCTTCTATCTACACTGACGTGTTGGATCTAAGTAGCTATTCTGGTGTAGACTTTTCGTTTTCATTTGTTCCTAATTCTATGGAGTCTAATGAGGATTTCTTCTTGGAAGTTTCATCTGATGGAGGGGGTCAATATATGATAGTAGAGGAATGGAATTCTGGTGTAGAAATGACAAATAACGTCAGGCAAGATGTATCGGTCAATATTCCAGGAACGCTACTTTCTAGTACCACGGTGTTCAGATTGAGATGTGATGCCTCTACTAATAGTGATAGGGTATATCTGGATGATATACTTATCGAGACTTGTTCTAGCAGTTTAGATTCTAATGTACAGTTGAGAGCTGGTCAAGATAGAACTTCTATAAGTTCATTATCCGTTTATCCTAATCCTGCTCAAGATGAGCTATTCTTAGAATTAACTGACGTAGAGAATTTGACAATCAAATCTGTCAAGATTATTTCTTCTTTCGGTAAAGTAATTATGAAACATGATATAGGTAGAACTAGCACAGTTAGATTAAATATCTCAGAGTTAGGGAGCCAGGCTTATTTGATAATAGTCGAAGATTCGGAAGGCGCGACGATGGTAGAGAAGTTTTTGAAAATATAATTCCTAAGGGATATAACAAAAAAAGGGCTGAACGGTTTCAATTCGTTCAGCCCTTTTTTGTTTTTTCTTACATGAAAATCAGTCTGTCTTTATTCTGATCACAGTAAAGAAGATTGCTGCCCATGCGCCCATGAGTCCGAGGCCACCTAAGGGGGTCACTAAACCAAAAACTCTCGGTATAGGCCAACCCATATAATCTTTCAAGGCTAAGATGTATAAGCTGCCTGAAAATAATAGGATACCTCCTAGAAAATAGAGGCCTACATAGAACAGCCCTTTTATCCTGTAGATTCTATATAGTAAAGCTGTACAGAACATCGCTAGAGTATGATAGAAGTGATAGTCTACACCAGTCCTAAATGCACTCAGAGATTTGGGTTCTAATCTCTCAGCTAGATAATGACTACCAAAAGCACCAAAGATGATGGCTATCGCGCCCATGGCAGAAGTGAGGAGTATCAGTATTTTGAATTTGGACTGCATAGCTATGAATCAATCTAGACTCCAATCTATTTCTTTCTGACCATTATTCCGAAGAATTTCATTTGTTTTTGAGAAATGCTTGCAATCATTAAAGGCATTTCTGGCAAGGGGAGAGGGATGGGCCGCTTTTAGTATATGGTGTTTGCTGGTATCTATGAGCTCTGCTTTACTTTTTGCGAAGTTTCCCCAGAGAAGAAATACGATACCTTCTAGGGAGTCAGAGATGTTTCTGATCACCGCATCAGTAAATTTCTGCCATCCTATCTTACTATGAGAGCCTGCCCGCTTGTGCTCTACTGTAAGCATTGCATTCAGTAGCAGGACGCCTTGTCCAGCCCATCTGGTCAGATCGCCATGAGATGGGATAGGGTGGCCTAAGTCTCGTTCTATTTCTTTATAGATGTTTTTTAGAGAAGGCGGTATCCTTACAGTAGCTGGAACAGAAAAGCAAAGCCCCATGGCTTCGCCAGGGTTGTGATAGGGGTCTTGGCCTATAATTACAGCTTTGAGTTGACTTACTGGTGTCAGAGTAAAGGCACTAAAAATTAAGTTACCAAGTGGATAGATAGTCTTGCCAGATTTTTTGGCCTCATGTAAGTACTTACTGAGTTCGTCAAAGTAGGGTTGCTCAAACTCTGAATGAAGCAGCTTCTTCCATGACGATTCTATGTTGACCTCAGTAGGCTTCATTATAGCTTTACTATCTTTTTGATAAGGGGTTTGTTATTTGATAAGATTGTAATAAGTACTGTTCCTCCGAAATCCGCATCTAACAAAATGCTATTTTGATTCACCTCATAAGATATTGCTCTTCCCCAAAGATCAGTTACAATGAGATTTTCCTCATTAATAGCTATGCCTTCTATAGTTACATTGTGAGTTGTAGGGTTAGGATAAATAGTTACTTTATTTTCTATTGTAGTTGTTGATGAGCTTTCGCAATTTGTTTCTTTAAGCCAATTATAAGCATCGTTTAGTATCTCATTCCTATTTGGAAAATCTATGGTATGTCCTACACCTTGCATCAGTATAGAATTAGTACAGGCCTGTACACCATCTAGAGCAGCTAACAGTGGCTCGTATCTGGTGCTAGGTGTATCATTGCTACCATGGACTAAATAGAATGCTTCGTCAGTTGCATTAGGCATTACATCGACAACTTCATTCAGAGTGATGGCTGCTCCTATAATTAGATAGCCCTGAAACTGAGATGTTCTTCTAAGTCCGTATGAATAAGTAGTCTTGCCACCCCAGCTAAAGCCCATGATATATTTTTCATCTTGATCTATGTTGTACCACACATTCATAGAATCTAAAAGCACTGTGGTAAAAGAAGTATCTATACTATCATCCACTCTTCCATCAGGCCCACCGTCTGGACAGACGAGCAAGAGTCCGTTATCTTCAGCAAATACAATTAAGGTATCTCTCCAAGATTTTGCATCCCACCTGCTTGTATTAAGAGGGTGGAAACCGAGCATCATGGAATTTGGGATAGCATCATCATAGCTGGACGGAACATAGATAGAATATTTTTTTGCTGGATCTGTATCGAATGCAAATGCCCCATCTATGGCTTGTGATGATAAAGCAAAAGAAAGCAGAGAACTCAAAAGAGCGATGTAGATAATTTTCATTATGAACTTTTTATTGAGCTCTAAGATGCATTAAAATTCCTAGCTAGAATGTCTTCATCTGACAAGAATAAATTAAAATTCAAATGATTTTATTTAGTAAAAAAGGCCAGCGTCGACACTGGCCCATCTTTTATATTAGCAGCATGCACCACCTGCACAACAAGGCAGGTCACAACATGCTATTGCAGCTAGACTTACTAAGCCTATCATTGCAAACATCAATTTTTTCATCTTTTGCATTTTAAGAGTTAAGAAATAGAACTTAAGACTTCTTCTTAGTTCTTTATATTAACATCGTAATATTACGATAGCTATAGCCAAAAAAATAGCCATTAGATCAGCAGCATTTTGCTTTTGAAAAAATCGCTCTGAGTTGTTGCATAAGTAGTTTACAACTATCCATGTCTATACAGTAACATCTGTATGGTCCATCTACTTCTCCTTTAATAATTCCCGCTTCTTTCATTGCTTTCAAATGCTGAGAAACGGTAGACTGTGATAAGGGCAACTTAGATACAATATCCCCACAGACACAACTTCCTTCATTGATTATGTGTTCTAGAATAGCTACGCGGGCTGGATGCCCTATGGCTTTGGCCATGATTGCTATTTTGTTTTGATAATCAGTAAAAAGTTCTGTTTTGGTCAAACCCATATCGCAATATTACGATTTTATTGGTAATAAGCCAATTAATAAAAAATATACTGCTTTAAAGGAGTATATTTGCAGCCCTCTACAAAAATACAGGTCAATAACCTATCTTCTCCTAACACATTTAAATAAAATTTATGATTAATTTGTTTTCATTGAAAACCCTTAGTGTTCTGCCTTTTGTTTTGCTTCTGTCTTTTATGTTTCAGGGCTGCTCTAGTCAGAATTCGCAACAAGGAGAATGGTTAGTAGATTACGTTCCTGCGCAAGGGGAGAACTATGCTGCCATTCATGTATTTTCATCTAAAACGGGTGCTTACTCACAATTGTATGCACATGAAGGAAAGTGGAACAAGAACCCTAACTTCCCTTCAGTCAGCTCTACAGTTACGAAAGGGAATATGCGTATGCAGTATCTAGCTCCTTCACCAGGAGTATTGCCTGGGCTTATTGTCTACTCGGCAAGTACTGGCCAGTGGGAGCAGTTTTACTTAGAAGAAAAAGCATGGAAGAAGAATCCTAATTTTCCTCAGCCGAAGATTTCTATCTCTAAGCAAGACCTGAATATGGAATTCATCCCTGGTTCAGAAAATGGATTAGCAGGCCTTGCAATTTCAAATAGTAAAAAGGAATTTGAGATGCTATACTTAGATGGCAAAGAGTGGAAAGTTAATACTGCCTTCCCGACAGCTAAAAATTTATAGAAGTAGAAAAATATCTTTTCTATGGCTAGACTTTTCTGAGGTCTAGCCATTTTTGTTTGTGCTCTGTACACCTTAGCTATATACTGAGTTGCCTCCACTAATAAGCACAATATGAGAGACAAATACTTCCTTGCACGAGGAATTACTTATCTCAAATTAATGCAGAAAGTGCATTAGACTAGCTATATCTTTATGATCTATTATGCAAGAACGAAGACCTACATCAGATTGGTTGCCCATCACCAAAAAGGAATTAGAGTATAGAGACTGGTCAGAACTGGATGTGGTCTTGATATCTGGAGACGCTTATGTGGACCACCCCGCTTTTGGTACAGCTGTTATCGGTAGAATACTGGAAGATATGGGTTTGCGGGTAGCTATAGTGCCCCAGCCCAACTGGCAAGATGATTTAAGAGACTTTAAGAAGTTTGGTCAACCAAAGTTGTTTTTTGGTGTGACTTCGGGTTGCATGGATACCATGGTCAATCACTATACTGCAGGAAGAAGAAAGCGTTCTACAGACGCCTATACGCCTGGTGGTAAGGCAGGGTTCAGACCCGACTACAGCAGTACCGTCTATTGCAAAATACTCAAGGACTTATTTCCTGATGTTCCTGTGTTGCTAGGTGGCATAGAAGCCTCCCTCAGAAGAGTCACGCATTATGACTACTGGGCAGATAAGTTATTTGCCAATATATTGACTGAGAGTGGCGCCGACATGCTGGTGTATGGAATGGGTGAGATGCCACTGAGAGAGCTTGTGCGCCTACTGCAAAAAGGAGTACCTTTCTCTTCTATCAAGACAGTCCCACAGACGGCTGTGCTACATCCACGCCAAGAGGAGTTGCCTAAAATAAAAGTGTGGGAAGATCTGAAATTGCATTCGCATGAGAAATGTCTCAGGGACAAGCTTGCCTTTGCCGCTAACTTTAAGCATGTAGAGCAAGAATCAAATAGGGTACAGGCTAAGCGACTTATTCAAGGGGTAGGGGATCATAATCTGATTATCAATCCGCCATACCCTCCCATGACCGAAAAAGAAATAGATACCTCTTTTGATCTGCCTTATACCAGACTTCCACATCCCAAGTATGATAAAAGGGGTAGCATACCAGCCTACGAAATGATACGCTTCTCTATCAATATGCATAGAGGTTGTTTTGGTGGTTGTAGCTTCTGTACTATCTCTGCGCATCAGGGAAAGTTTGTAGCCAGTAGGTCTGAAGCTTCCATCCTGAAAGAGGTGGAAGCAGTAACAGAAATGCCCGGTTACAAAGGGTATATAAGTGACCTAGGTGGACCTTCCGCTAATATGTATCGGATGAAGGGTAAGGTACAATCTATCTGCGATCGTTGTGTAGCACCCTCCTGTATCCATCCAGTTATCTGTAGTAATCTGGATACCAGTCATAAACCATTGACAAACATTTATAAGAAAGTGGATGCACATCCGAAAGTCAAAAAAGCATTCGTCAGTAGTGGCATCAGATATGATCTTGTAGTGGATGATTACAATAAAGAGAATGACGGAAGCCTAGATGAGTATATGGATCAGCTCGTGAGTAGACACGTCTGCGGAAGGCTAAAGGTAGCACCAGAACATACTTCAAATGAGACGCTGAAAGTGATGCGAAAACCATCTTTTAAGCACTTTCACCAGTTCAAGAAAAAGTATGATCACTATAATAAAAAGCATGGGCTTAGTCAGCCTCTGATCCCTTATTTCATATCCAGTCACCCTGGTAGTACAGAAGAAGAGATGGCAAATCTCGCTGCGGAAACAAAGGAGATGGGATTTAAATTGGAGCAAGTCCAGGACTTCACACCTACGCCTATGACGGTAGCAACTGTCATCTATTATACTGGCGTTCATCCATATACTTTAAGACCTATTTATACAGCCAAAACCTCCAAACAAAAGAAAAACCAGCATCTTTTCTTCTTCTGGTACAAGAGGGAAAACTACACAGTTATACGTGATAAGCTCAATAATATGGGTCGACCTGACCTGGCGGACAAATTAATCGAAGACCGCAAGAAGCAGCAAAAGAAGGAAATAATAAAGGCAAGAGGGAAGAATAAAAAGCGAAAAAGGTAACTAAGTATCTTATTTTCATTCTCTTATACATTAATATATTATCTAATGTGTTGTGCCCTTGGATTAAGCCCTTCATCTAGACGAACTGTTAATTTTTGTTATCCTTCAACGAAATGTAACTTTTTAACGTTTATATAGTCATAATACTATATATAATATTCTGACAAAGAATAAGTTATGAAGAATACAACCTTTGTTAATACAAGAGAAAGCCTAGATGTTGTTGTTGAATTGCATTCACATCACAGAAGATTCCACTCTTATCTAGATAAGTTGGCGGCAAGTTCTAATGAAGTAGCTGTAATAGAATTACTTATCGAGATTAGAAAATACAATATGGACTGTATAGAGAAATATAGCGGTCTGATTTCTAGAGGTAAAATCAAGACTAAGTTATCAGTCAAAACTTCTTTTTCTGAAAATATAACAGGACTTAGAGAAGATGATATGACCTTATGGAATATACATGGTCAGCTGGCTCGTCTCATTCCTGTTTATCTACAAGCGCTCAGGAATAAATCTATCAATAAAGTTGTAAGAGCAATTATCAGCAACAACTATGACCAGCTTATTCTTATCAAGGATGACTTATTGCATCCTTTGCCAGCGTTAGAGCATGCCTAGCATTCTGGCGGCATAAATTCATCTTCTTTACAGCAGTCAGGTACATCATTGATACAGACCTTTAGATAATCGTAGTCCTCACCACTTATAGGAAAGTCTATAATTTCTATGGGAAGGTCAGATAGTTTGAAATAGTCGATAAGGATTCCTTGTCGGATGTAAACATCGAAAAATTCATTTCCAGCATTCTCATATTCAAAATCTAAAACAATATTATAAGTACTATCAGAGGTGCATTCCTTTACCTCGATGACTAAGTCATATATCTCACATTCATTTTCCTCACATGAGGGAGGCATGAACTCTACTTCTTTGCAGCAATCAGGGTTATCAGTCATGCAAATCTTTATAAAATCATATTCTTTCCCACTAAGAGCAAAGTCATCTAATTCTAAAGGAAGTGTCGAAAGTGGGTAATTAGCTATCCTTTCGTTATTCCTTATGAAAACTTCAAAATTGCTATGTGTAGCGTTGTCATACTCAAAATTTAAAGTAAGCTCATAAGTCTTTTCTGAGGTGCAATCACCCAGCTCTACTTTGAGGTCTGAAATTTCACAATCCGTTTCTTCACATATAGCAGGCATGAATTCTATTTCTTTGCAGCAATCTAAGTTGTCGTTGATACAGATTTTTAAGTAGTCATACTCTAGACCACTTGTTTCGAATTTAGTTAGGCTAAGAGGTAGGTCTGATAACTTATAATAATCTATAAGTTCTCCATTTCTAATAAATAGATCGAAAAAGTCATTTGTTGCATTTTCATATTCTAAGAAGAGATCAAGACTGTATATTCCTTCAGTAATGCATTCTCCCACTTCTACCTCTAAGGCAGTAATCAGACAATCTCCCGTTTCTTCTTTACAATCTGGGGGAAAGAATTCTATTTCTTTAGTGCACTCATCGTCTTCATTTAGTCGGACTTTTAGATAGTCATCGCTCAGTCCGCTCATCTCAAATTTGTCAATGGTAATGGGAAGGTCAGCTAATTTATAATGACCAACGAGCATATTATTTCTAGAGAATAATTCAAAGTATTCCGAATCTGATCCTTCTGCAATAAAGTTGACTGTCAACGCATAGGAGTCCTCACAACTGCATTCGCCGACGGTTACTTCTAGATCTCTGATAAAACAAACATCTCCCCCACAACTTAAAAGCGAGATTAATAAGAGGATAGTGAATATTCTTAAGAACATCTGAAATAGGTTTAGTTATGTGCAAAGTTACAATGTAGTTATACCTCTGCTAAGCTAGACGTTGCGTTCAGAAAGAAAAATAATTAATAAAGGGGATAGGCTGGCTCTATGGGGCTAATCTATCTACTGTCCATTTGCCATCATCAGCTGCACGATACCTGAAGCGATCATGCATTCTGTGTTCTCTTCCTTGCCAGAACTCTAGTATGGAAGGCTTGAGAATGTAGCCTCCCCAGAAGTGGGGTAGTGGGATGGGGTCTACGTCTGCAAAACGATTCTCTACTTCTGCTTTCTTTTCTTCTAGGTAGTGTTCTTTGATTTCTTGACTTTGAGGAGAAGCCCAGGCACTCAGTTGACTGCCTCTAGGCCGAGAATGAAAGTAACTTATGGAAGCGTCTTCAGAAGCTTTTTCCACTACGCCTTGTATCCGCACTTGCCTCTCCAATTCTTTCCAGTGAAAGACTAGTGCAGCTTGTGGGTTGGCAGCAAGTTCTTGTGCTTTTTGACTTGTGTAATTTGTGTAGAACGCAAAGCCCTTAGGGCCGAAACCTTTCAGTAGGACAATTCTGGCAGAGGGTAGGCCATGCAGATTGGCAGTAGCGAGGGTCATAGCATTAGGCTCGTCTATGCCTGCTTTTTCTGCATCTTGATACCAGCGCTCAAATTGTATAACTGGATCAGAAGAAAGGTTTTGTTCTTCTAATAGATCTTTCTGGTAACTCTTACGTCTATCTGCTAAATCTCCCATTTGTCCATTTTCAGTTTGCAATAATACTGGCTTTTGGCTTGCCGATACTCATAAATCGCCGCTTAATTCTAAAGGCCAGCCAGTACATGACAGGAACAACAATTAAGGTCAAGAAAGTTGCAAATATTATCCCATAAATAATCGTCCAGGCCATCGGCCCCCACATGGCTGTATTATCTCCACCCAAGAAAAATTGTGGATCTAAACTTTTTACAAAAGAAAAGAAGTTAAAATTAAATCCTATCGCTAAAGGTATCAATCCTAACACCGTCGTAATAGCCGTCAAGAGTACGGGACGTAATCTTGTCGCTCCTCCCTCTATGATGCATTCCTTAACTATAGTCATATCCATGTCATTCATGGAATTAAGACCTAAGCTTTCCCGCTTTCTTTTTATCACCAGATTAATATAATCTATAAGAACGATAGCATTGTTGACGACTATACCAGCAAGGGCAATAATGCCCACACCAGTGAAGATTACATTGATAGTCATGCCAGAGATAGTATAACCTAAGAATACGCCGATGGTACTGAACAGTACAGAGAGAATAATAATAAAAGGCGAAATGAGAGAATTAAATTGTGTGACGATGATAATAAATATGATAAACAAGGCCACTAGAAAGGCCATGCTCAGAAAAGCAGAATCTTCCGCTTGCTGTTGTTGCTCTCCTGTAAAGGCATAAGTGATGCCGTCTGGAAGAGGGTAGGATGACATGTACTCCTCTAGGTCTGCATTTATTTCGTTTGCATTGTATCCATCTAGTACATTGGATGCGACGGTGATTACTCGTTGTAGCTCAGATCTTTTTATCGCATTGTAGGTGGAGGAATATCTGAATTTAGCTACAGATGAAATAGGTACTTGTTTTATCCTTCCATCTGACTGGTCTCTGAAAGTTATCCTTTGATTTATAAGACCATTGATATCATTTCTGGAGTTTTCGTTCAGACGTACAACGATGGGGTATTCATCTTCTCCCACTTTGAACTTGGAAACTTCCTTACCGAAGACTGAGGTTCTCAGAGTAGAAGCCACTTGGCCTGTGCTGATTCCATAGCGTCTAGCAGCATCTCTATCTATATCTACAAGCAACTCTGGTTTTTCTAGTTCTACATCTGCCTTTAGTTCTTCTATGCCTCCGATGTTAGAATTATTGATATCCTTTATGACTTGACTGGATAGTACGATCAGAGAATCTATATTCTCACCTCTTAGTTCTAGATTGACTGCTTTGCCTGTAGGAGGTCCAGAGGCGTTTTGATCTACAGAGACAACGACTCCAGGGTAGCCTTTTATTTCTTCTCTGATTTCGTTGAGAATCTTACGAGTGGAGACACCTCCTCTGAATTTGTACTCCAGAAAAGTAATAGTAATCCTTGCCTTATATGGTGTTACTCCAGGTACAGGAGGCTGATTGGGATCTGAAGTATTTTCTCCTACTAGAGTTAGTACTGATTCTACGATATCTTCATAGGGCTCTATGACTTTCTTGATTTTGTCTTCCAGTTCCGCAGCTGCTTTGTTAGTGAATTCTATATCACTACCGAAGGGTAATTCGACAAAGACATTCACATATAGTGGGTCTGCCTCTGGGAAGAATTCTATTACTGGCTTACTCATAACAAGTAAGGCAATAGCCCCAAACATCAATAGAAAAGTACAGATAAAAGCAAGCGGTGCATTTATACCCTTTAGTACAAATCTGATCACTTTGTTGTACCCTTTTTCCAGGACTGGGAGAACTCTGTTCTGAAAACCAAAGGAGGCAGGTCTCAAAATAAAATGATTGAGCAACGATAGTAGTGCCACGATAATCATAATATTTCTCAGCCATTCTACTTTTATAAGGTGTGCTACTACTGCTATTAGAAGCATAAGCAAAGCACCGACTAAAACGTTTCTGGATTTCCTTCTTTGGGCCATCTGGTCTTCAGACTTTGTATCTACTTTCATGAAGCGACTCGTGAGCACAGGATTGATAACTAGAGCGACAAAGAGGGAAGAGGAGAGCACTATAATTAAGGTCTTAGGTAAGTACTGCATAAATACTCCCATCATACCTGGCCAGAACATGAGCGGTAAGAAGGCAGCTAGGGTAGTAGCCGTAGAAGCTATGATAGGCCAGGCGACCTCACCTGTTCCAAACTTTGCAGCATCCATCCCTGAAGAGCCATTTTGACGATACCTGTAGATGTTCTCTACGACCACGATCCCATTATCTACTAGTAAGCCTAGCGCTAGGATAAGACCGAAAAGCACAACGATATTCATCGTTACACCTGAGAGATATAGAATCATGATACCTGTCAGCATGGATAGTGGAATAGCGATCCCTACAAAGAGGGCATTCCTAAGTCCTAGAAAAAAAAGAAGTACCATTATGACTAGTATGACACCTGAGATGATACTGTTCTCAAGATTACTCACCTCATTTCTGGTGTAGATAGAAATGTCATTAAAAAGTTTTATTGTAATACCAGAAGGTAGCACTTTTTCCTCTTCAGCTAAGACTGATTTTATTTTTTCTGCTGTAGACAAGAGATTTTCTCCGGATCGTTTGATGATCTCAAGTGAGATGACTGGTTGTCCATCAGATCTAGAATAGGAAGTCCGTTCTTCAAAACCGTAAATAACTTCCCCTATATCTTTTAGGTATATCGGTCTTTGGTTTTCTGCTTTGATTATGAGATTACGCAGTTCCTTTACTGATTCGAATTTTCCTACAACTCTTATCGCTCTTCTATTGCCATTAGTGACCAGTTCTCCACCAGACATGGTTACGTTTTCTCTTGCGATAGCGGTTTCTACATCGCTATAGCTGACCTGTAGTGCTTGCATTTTGAGGAGGTCCATATTCACCTTTACCTCACGTTCTTGATCGCCGCTCATTCTTGCTTCTGAGACTTCTGAGATGTCTTCTATCTTATCTTGAATATATTCTGCATGACCTCTTAAAATGTCCATGTTGTAGTCTCCTGAAATGTTGACTGACATGATAGGAATCTGAGAAAAGTCTAGATCTTCTATCGCTGGATCTTGGTCTAAGTCCGAGGGAAGATCGGCTTTGTCTACTGCGTCTTTGACTTTAAGTAGAGCTTTGTCAGAGAGCATATCAGACTGGAATTCTGCAACGATGACGGAGAAGTCTTGGATGGAATTGGATGTCAATTTTTTTAGTCCTACAATAGAGTTTATTTCTTTCTCTATCGGCCTTGTGATTAGATTTTCTATCTCCTCAGCAGAGTTGCCAAAGTGCGGTGTCGTAATAGTAATAGTCGGCATGGCAGCATCTGGATACTGCTCCTTAGGCATGTCTGTGTAACTCTGTACTCCAAAAAAGAGTATCATAAAGGTGAGTAAAAAGACACTGGTAGAATTGTCTATAGCGAGCGAGCTAAGACTAAATTCTTTGAGGCTTTTAGTAATTTTATTCTCCATCTTTAGTAGCTGTCTCTATAGGAGTTATCAAATCATTTTCTGACAAGTTCATGCCACCCGCAGTGACTAGCTTGTCGTTTTCGTCTAAGCCTATAATTACGACTACTTCAGAGCCATTGCTTTCGCTTATTTCGATAAGTCTTTTTTCTGCTCTTATTTTATTGCCATCTTTTTTTGTGACAAAGACAAATTTGTTGCCTCTCACATCTTCCTGGATGGCATCTATAGGTATAAGGATAGAGTTCTTTTGTGTTAGGTCATTGAATTTTACGGTGGCCATAAGATTCGGCTTGAGTTGTCCACCCATGCTGCCAGTATTGATTTCTATTTTGAAGGTACGATTGGTGGGGTCTATGGTCCTTCCTATCATGCTTATAGAACTATTGATAGTTTTATCTAGAGAAGGAAGATACACCTCTACTTTATCACCTTTTTTGACAGAGCTGAGCATAGACTCCTGAAGGTCAGCTACTACTTTTAGCTTGGAAGAATTGAGTATTTGTACGATAGGCATGCCAGGTCCTGCAGTTTCGCCCTGACTTAGAAATTCTTTATCCACGATGCCACTGATAGGAGCATACACATTTTTCTTTGCTATCTGACTATTGAGGGTGGAGAGCGATTTCTCTAGCCTTTCTTTACTGTTTTTTGCTTCTAGAAATTGCAATTCAGAACCTATATTTTGTTTCCACAATCTTTCTTGTCTTTCAAAGACTGTAGTAGCTAGTGAGAGAGAAGTATTTATTTCAGCGATTTGTGTTTCTAGGGTACTCATGTCAGTCGTAGCTATAAGTTGACCCCGATTGACATAGTTTCCCTCTTGCACATTGAGACTCATTATTCTACCTCCTATGTCAGAGCTCACATTGACAATGTCATCAGCCATGACCTGGGCTTGTACGTCTATGTAGCGATTGAATTCTTTAGCTTTTAGTAAAAGGGTTTCTACTTGGACAGGCGCTTTCTCTTTGGGAGGATCTAGTTTTAGAATTTCGTTATTTACTTCATTAATATGTGCCTGTAATTCTTTAAGCTCTTTTTTCTTGGTTACCAGGTATTTTCTTTTGCCATCTAGATCTTCTGGGATACCCGCTGGTTTTTTACAGGAGTTAGAACTTGCTAGAATCAGACTAAGGAATAGAAGTTTGTAGTGTAATGTTTTCATATCGTTTATAGTTCGCCTAGTGCAATGTCTAGGTCAGTTTTTGTAATGAGCAATTGGTATAGAGCATTTATATATTCAGCTTGTGCTTGGAATAATGAATTTTCCGCTTGAGTTACTTCTATGCTTGATCCTACACCTTCTCTAAATTTGATCTGCGTAGTCTCATATATTTCTTCATTGACTTCTAAAATTCTTTTAGAGTTTGCCAAAGTTTTTTTCGCATTGATATATTGCAGTTTGGCAGTCTGTACTTGCATTGTTATCCCTCTTTCAAATTCTGCTTTTTGGATAGCCACTTTTTCTTTTTCTATCTCAGCTCTTTGTATTTGTCCTTTTTTGAGTTTGCCATCTGTGATAGGAATATTTAGCGCTAGGCCAGCATAGACAGTGGGTAGCCATCCTGCTTCACTACTATCGAAGAGTTTGTTCCGTTGCAGTGATTCGCTGACACCAGCTCGGGCTACTAGGTTAGGCAAGTAACCTTTCTTAAGTCTTTCTATATTCAGTTCATTAAGTTCTTGACCCATCTCTATTTCAGCATACTGAGCTTTTTTATTGAAGTCTATTTCTTGTTCTAGAGAAACCGCTTCTGCACTAAAAGAGTCTACCAGTGTTTCGAGATCTTCTGTCAGTTTTATAGGCTTGTCGATAGGGTAGGACATTTGAAATTTCAGTAGATCATGACTAAGCTGTATTAGTTGTTCTACTTTTTCTATTTCCGTTTCGAGAGATTCTAGAGATAGCTCTATACGCGTTACCTCTAATTTTTCTATAAAGCCATTTTCATAATATGCCTTAGCTTCTTTGAGTGAGCTAGAGATCGTTTTGATGTTTTTATCTAGTGTTGCAGCATTTTCCTCAGCTATTAGGATATTCATGTAGGCCTTAGTAACCTGCGACTTTATTTCCTCTTCTCTGACTGCTCTTCTTTTTTTAGTCAGTTCTTTATAGAGTTTTGCAGCCTTTAGACCAGTGAGGTAGGAACCATCAAATAGTAACATACTACCATCTATTTTAGCAGTTAAGTTGTTTTTAGTGAAGAAGGAAAACTCGAAAGTTTGAGGTGGGCCTGGTGGCGCCTCTACTTCATTAGGAAATTCATCTACTAGCACTTCATAGATTACTGGAGAAATAAAGTCTTCTACAGGTGTTACTGGCGTATAGAAATATCTATTGAAATCTACGCCGGCATTTACCTTTGGTAGGCCTATGGATCTATACTCCGTGATCTGGGCTTCTGCGTCTCTGACATCCAGATCAGATAGCTTTGTTTCGGCGGATTCCTTTACAGCAAAAGTGATAGCTTCTTCTAGGCTAAAAGCTTGTTGCCCTTTAGCCTGTAGGCTTAAAAGAAAAAGTATGGTTATTAATGTTGTTCTCATTCGTTTTCCAATTTGAGATATTTAGCTAATTCTTTACGGCCTTTGTTATTGATGATGGCTGATAGATGGTAAGTAATTACTGTATGATAAAGATCTACTTGACTGATAGTTTTTAGTGATCCATCTGTTTCTGCGACTAGTTTTGCTAGGGTAACATAGATTTTTGGAATGAGATCTACTCTCAGATTTTTTCTGTAATAACCTTCTTCTATGCCTCTTACTATATTGTTTTCCACACTTTTTTCGATAAAGGCAAAATGGTTACCTTCTACTAGCTGCCAAGTGGAGGGATGATATTTTTTAAGATCGTAGGTGAGGGAGGGCTTCATGGATTTTAGTGTTCCCTGTACATGTTTTGCTATTTGAGTAATTTCTTCTAGGGCATTTGAGGATTTCTTGGTGATTTTCATCATTGTTCCTTCCTCTTCTTTAATGAAAGATTTTACGACTGCGTGGACTAAACTTTTTTTGTTGGCTACGAAATTATAGATGGTCTTTTTCGAGATTCCTAGTAAACTGGCCAGGTCATCCATAGAGACACTTTTGATTCCATATCTTAGGAATTGTGATCTGGCTGAACTTAGTAGGGATTCTTGAGTAAGCTCTTTCATGCACCACAAATTTACCTCTTATAAACTATGGAAACTAATCATTGTGTGATAGTTTCCGCAGTATATCAGACTACTGTAAAGTTCTTGCTCATTAAAATTAGTAGAAGAATAAGTGTAGGACAACGGGTTTGTGCTGAACTGTCAGATTAGTTGGTTGGACTGTTCGTTTTCGATGACGCTAATCAGTTAAGCAGGGTAATACTACCTGTCTTGTAACTGCTTTGTAAGGGTAGAGCGCCTTCACTCATTTCTATAACATAGATGAATACTCCAGCTTTTAGGGCTTGTCCGTTATATCTACCATCCCAAGAAGGATCAGTGCCATCTGTCTGATGAATTAAGTTTCCCCATCTGTCATATATAGATAATGAACTGATAGAAGATGTTCCAGGTCCAGAGATGGTAAATTTTTCATCTTCAGCTAATCCAGAAAGTGCAAAGATGGTCGGGATGTAAAGGTCCTTAGGTGGATCTACGATGACTTCTGTTTGGAGTAGGTATTCGCAGTCTGTATTGGCTTGCTTTGCATAGAATTCATAGATAGTTGTTTCTTCTACAGTTATGATAGAAGAGCTGCAGTTATCTGGGCATAGAGGTAGTCCATCTTGCGCCCAGTAGTATAATTCAAAAAGACTTAGATCAAGGGAGGCTGCTAAGCTTAACATATCTCCAGCTATAGCTGTAAGTGATGGAGGCACTTCTACTGGGAGATTAGGCGCTACTCTCATTTCAATAATTATCTTTTCTACATGATCATTTTCGGTAGTTAGAATTAGTTCATAGTCGCCTTGCGCAAGGTTAGAAATGTCGATATTAGTATCAGTTTCATCATATACTGCACTGAAGAAGTTGTTGCCAGTCATATCATATAGCTCTACTGCAACCGGAAAGTAAGCTTGTAATATTTCTAAGTTGTAGTTGCCATCCCCGCTACCTTCACAACTAGCATAAGTATACTTACCTTGATAGCCTATTCCACACTGTATCTCATTGTCTAGCGAAATAGTATAGACGACTATGTCATCACAACCACTTGCATTAGGAATGATTACCTCTTCTATGCCCACACTATCAGGATAGCAAGTCAGTACATTTACTTGCTGGATGTTTTGTTGTAATACAGACACCATAACTGAGCTACTTCCGGTGCAACCATTGATATCTGTGACAGTCACAGAATAGACCCCTGCATCACTTGCTATCCTTTCTTGTTCAGTAGAGCCATCTTGCCACAAGTAGTTTAGAAGGTCATCTGCCACACTGATGGTGTTAGTTTCGCCTTCACATATTTCTATTTTTCCTGTTATTGTAGGATTGAGCTGATCTGAAACTGTTACAGTTTGTGAGGTGGATGAGGTGCAACCGTTTAGGTCTGTTACGACCACAGTATAATCTCCTGCTGTATCGACCATAATTGTGTTACTTGTTTCTCCTGTATTCCACTCGTAGCTCACATAGCTTTCATTTATAACGAGAGGGATGGGTATGCCCGCACATATGTTGTTCTTACCGCTTAAGGTAGGATCAGGAAGTGTATGTTGTTCTACGGCTATCATACTTGAACCGGTGCATCCATTGGCATCGGTTACAGTTAGGAAATAGTCTCCTGTTATGCTCACAACTAGCGAGGCTTCAGTACTGAGATCATTCCATAAGTAAGAGGCATAATTCTCTATGAGCATAAGTGTAGTAGAATCTCCCTCGCAAAAAGTGGCATCCCCAGTTATCATGGGTTGTGGTAATAAAGATTCAGTAATTATCAATGAATCACTTGAAGCACATCCATTAGCATTCGTGAGGGTGACGACGTATGTGCCGGCTGTTGCTATTGTTATGGTGTCTGTAGTTTCTCCAGTGTTCCATAACGTCTGATTGGATCCACTTACAGCAATGAGCTGGGTGAAGCTTTCCGAACAAAAAGTATCTTCTCCTTGTATAATTAGGCTCGGTGATGGATTTTCAGCGATGGCTATTTCGGCAACTTTAGTGCAGCCATCTATAGAAGTTACGGTAATGGTATAGATGCCGGCGGTGTCTATTTTTAGGTTAGAGAGATTAGATCCATCATTCCAGAGATAAGTCTGGAAGCTTTGGTTGAGACTAAGTTCTTGTTCTTGACCTGGGCAGATTGCTGAAGGGCCATTAATCTGGACGTCTATAGGGTCATAGAAAGTTAAGTCTATATTGAAAATAGTATCACAGAAGTTAGGCAAGCCAGCCACCATGAAGTTATCCTTAGGATTGTCAAAGTGGTAGTTGTTGTTAGAAATATACAAGGTGTCAGTAGCACAGATGGGTCCTAAGAAGTCTATGGTCAGTTCTCCAGCGAAAGTGATTTGTAGCTCATAGTTGTAAGTCATACAACCACCCACATCCAAGGTTCCAGTATCCATTAGAAAGTTAAAAGTATGAATGCCTGTGCTGTAGTTGTCATCAAAGAGAATATTATAGGTGCTACATTGGTTATTGAGAAAGTTACTGGATTTCTCATACGTATCAGCTCTTACGTCATAGGATTCCATCTCTATAGGGAAAGTACCTAGTGTGAAAGAATTAGAAAAGTTACCGCAAGGATTCACGGTTATATTGAAATCTATAGCCACACTGTCTTGAGGGCCCGTGACCTGAGATTGATCGCCATAGTGGGAGTTGTAGATTCTGTCGTCAGCCAGCTCAAAAAGATCCAGACTAGCATCGATCCCTCCTCCATCATTAAAATTACATCCTGACTTATAATTGATGGAGGTAAAAACAACTTTTACTGTTCTAGTACACTGCCCAGCTAAGTATGAGCTTGATACAAGATAGAAGAGAACTAAAATAGTATGTCGTATCATCAATCGAAGTGGTTGTTCAATTTAGACGAAAATTAATACAAAGGTTACAGGCTGAAAAGCATTATAACGAGAAAAGCCACATATCATGATAATATGCGGCTTTCCTTTGATTTATAAATGCTTGTTATTGCTTGACTACTCTGAGCATATGATTGTCATTGCCTAATTCAAAATTGAGGAAGTAGGTGCCTACTGGGTGATGGATCAAAGAGACTACACCTTTGTAAGTTGAACTGTAGTTGGTCAAAGTTGTATTTTGTATCTTTCTTCCATCCAGATTATATACCTGAACTGGAATTCTTAATATTTCAGAATTATATCCTCTAATTTCTATATCAACAATTCCGCTAGTAGGGTTAGGGAAAATGATAATCTCTTTTTCATTTGCTATCTTTTTTACAGCACTTGTTGCATCTATCAGCTCTACAATATTTTCTGTAATACAGCCGTAGTCATCTTTAACTACTACAGAGTATGTGCCAGCTTCTAAATTTTCAAAAATATTAGATTCGCCAAAGGTGGCTCCTCCATCAAGACTATATTGGAATACCGGTCCTGCCCCGTTTGTGACTTCTATGATGATAGTTCCATCTTGGTTAGAAGTAACGTTTTCTACCATAATATTGGCTTCCAGGTTGCACTCATAATCTACGCAGAAAGAATTACGTTCTTCTGTCCCAAATCCAGGATCTAGAATCCCCACGTATACTTGGTCATTATCATCATATAGTTGATAGGACCCTGAGGGATTGAGAAATGAGCTCAGTCCATCTCCTATGTCATCATATATAGCAAAGGTGTAGCACTCGTCTGGGTCTAAACAAAAGTTTGAGAATAGGGTTACCTCCTGAAGGTCATTGGCGAGATTACCATTGCTTGAGTATACACTTTCATTATTAGAATTTAGAAGTTCCCAACTGGTCTCGCCAGGATAACTATCCGTTAGTAATTCTAATGTAATACTTACACCATCCACCATGACTTCCACAGAAGTAGCAAAGGTATTATTAGACGAGATTTGGTCCATTGATCCATTAGGAGCGCTTGCTGTAATTTCTATTTGATTAGTTCCTTCTGTAAGATTACTGACAGAGGCTGCTAACTCGACTGATTCTCCAGGCGAGAGTCCAGCACTGTAATTCAAAGTTTCAACTAGGACACCATTTACTTTAATTTCTATATCCGCAGATGTAATATTATCAGTACCAAGGTTACTCAGTACGTAAGTCAGATCTGATTCTGTACCACATACTTCGGGAAAGGTAGTCTCAATGTTAAAAACTCCAAGATCAAGTCTGGCTTGATTTTCAAAAGTTGCAAATATGGTATCGTTTAAGACAGTTTCGTCTTGAACATAGGTAGTAAATAATTTCAATTGATAATCACCTAGTTTCGAAGCATCTATAGTTGTGGAAAAAGTATGTTGAAACTCAGCATCAGGAGCTAAAGCTGTATTTATTTGCTCTTCAAAAATAGGCCCATTGTCTAGCTGATATCCTACTGTGTATTCTGGAACTTCATTTAGTCCAAGATTTTTTACCACAATTCTGACTGCTTCATTAGTGCTGAGGTCAGGCGATGATTGGGGCTGAACTAAGACTGTAGGACCTATATCAAAATCATTTTTAGCGACTTTGAAAGCTAATATTCTTGTCGCGGAAGTGCTGCCTTTAGCATATTCAGAAGTAAACCAAAATGTGGTATTGTCTACGGGGTCTATAGTAATATGAGGATAATCTCCAAATCGTCCTCCTGCATTTATGGTACCAGTCCCTTCTATAGCTATGTTTTCTTCTAAAGTCATTATGCCTAATTCATCCCCAGCTAGTCTGCCAGTAAATCTCAGGCTAGCATAGTCATCCTGAGAAGAAGTACTATAAGCCATACCCATATTGCCTTGTCCATCTAGTGCTATACTCCCCATAAATCTGTGCAAGCCATCATCTGGAGCAAAAGTACCTTCTTGATAAAGTGCCCAGTCTGTACCGACAGTTCTCCTGAGTTCTATCCATCTGATTCCAGCTAAGTCATCTCCATCTGTAACATCTGTTATAAAATTGAATACCACTGCCTCATGGGTTCCGAAATTTCTATAATGTGGCTGGAAAGTTATGATTTCTGGAAGGCCATCTAGCCCATTTCCATTTTTTTGGGGTACACAAGCAAATCCAAAACCTGGCGCTCCGCACGGATTGGCATCGTATGGAGAAACTGGAATTTGGATTATAGAAGCCTCCACACTTTGGCTATCCCAATTTACCTCAAATGAGTTAACATTTATCATGTCCTCAGTTTGATTATTAGTCCATGACGCATCTGCAAGACTTAGGACGAAAGGGTTGCTATCAGCGGGAGGAGGTGATGCGCCTGACCAGTCAACCGGTGTCGCTACTATAAAACTTTGTTCTGGGTTATTAGGTCCATCCACACTAGTTCGGATTATCGTAACATTTTCGGCTCCATCTATAAGCTCTTGCCTATTAATAAAATATGTATGTAGCTCACCGAAACCTGCTTCATTAGTCGTAACTACATAGGCATTATTCCAAATTGAATATTTTGGATAATCTGGAAAGCGTGGCGTGCTAAAATTATAAACATTATATTCTCCTAAGGGATCAGAGGTTTCAGAAATAGCTACCAAAAGAAAATTCGCGAAAGAGGGAAATTCTGTGATTATCCATCTATTTGATTCCTGATCATAAAGAATAATAGGATCCCCTCCTGCAGCCAGATTAAATTCATTCCACAGACTATTAGTTCTAAACTGATCTACAAATGCGCCATCCTTTGAGTAAACCCCAATATTGGTGGAATTGACAGCTTGCATGTAGTAATTGATTCCAACATCTCCAGAAGGGTCTTGGGGAGAACTACCATTGTCTAGGCCATCTTGATTGACCAAAATCTCTATAGGAAGTCTCTTTCCTTGAAATATTTGTTTCTGCCTCAGTTTATCAGGCCCGAGATGCTCTAGTTCTTTATTGACAATCTTTTTAGGGAATCTACCTTCAAAATTCTTTGGCTTTTTAAAATCTCTTTTTGAAAGTTTAATTTTTTCTGGGGAAAGTATGTGATCAGATTCTGTAATAGAAATAGGTTTTACTGTCCCTAGCTTTTTTGCATAAGTTACTTCGGATTTTGAATCCAGAGTGATTGATGATTGGTTGTAAGCGATGCTAGTATTCAGCAATCCAAAGATAATTAGCAATGCTGTCGTGATATTTCTCATTATGTTGATTTGGAATTTCCTTATTTAGTTAATACACCTTTCTTTTTGTCTCCACTTTTGGATACAGTAGCTCTTGTCTGAGATTTTCTAAAGGGATCGGCTGCGATGATATCTTTATCCTTTTCGAGAAGTGCTACGAGATCAGGACTAGATATAAGACTATCATTAAAAGTGTATACTAACTTATTCTCTTTCTTGCTACTCATGCCTCTGTACTTGAGATCATAAGCCTTATGTCTTTTTTCTATTGCTATAGGATTAATACCTTCCACACCGGTGATGGTAACCTTATTAGTGAAAATACTTCTAGCTTTTTCTATGCTCATGGCAGCTGTGGTGTCAGAGCTACTTAGCTCATTTTTTGTCTTACAGCAACACAGGCTTGCAAGAACTAAAAAGGTCATAAGAATTTTGTTCTTCATGCTTTAAAGATAACTGATTATGTACGGACAACCTGCAAAAGCTTGCACTTTTGTCTTGTGGGCTAATTAGAATGATAAAACACCATATTCGAGAGTTAAGTCCCTGCTTTTTGTAAAGATATCTACCATTTCTTTGAGACTAGTATCTATGTCTCTATAGTTTAGCTTGAAAGTTTCTTGTGAAAGTGAATTATCATAAAATCCATTTCTATTAGCAGCTTCTAAAGATTGCTTAGATAGTTTTCTTTTTCTTCTTGAAAATTTGGCCAGCAAGTACTCTGTAATCACAGCTATAAGAATAAGTGGCTTAGTCAAAGGAATAGAAGGCACTTTCCCACCAATGTGAAGAGCGATAGTTGAGAAAAAATCTTTATAACTTTTGTTCTCAGCTGAGATTATAATGCGAAGTCCAGAATATGGTAGATCTATCGCGGCTATACAGAAGTTAGCTACATCCCTGACATCCACAAAGCCAGTGGAGCCAGTGGGGTAAAAAGGGAGACATTTGGCACCGTTGTCTATCATGGCTGGAGAACCTTCTGCCCAGTAGCCAGTACCTATAATCAGAGCAGGATTAAGTATGACCATGTCTAAGCCCTCAGCGCTGCCTCTCCATACTTCTCGCTCCGCGAGTTGCTTAGATATGCCGTAATCTGTATTGAGAGAACTGTCTTGCCATTCTGCATTTTCATCTAGCTCCTCATCATTTTTGTGTCTACCTAGAGCTGCGATAGAGCTGATATGTACAAACCTTTTTATTTTATTTTGTAAAGCTAAATTTACCAGGTCTCTAGTCGCCTCTACATTGACTTTGTACATGAGCGCTTTATCCTCCGACTGGAAAGAAACGACTGCAGCACAATGAATAACTACTTCCACCTCCCTCATTACTTGCTCTATAATAGCCAAGTTTTCTAGATCTCCTTCCACCCACTTTATCTGTCCTCTGACTTCTTTTACTAAGTCAAACCGACTAGTTTTTCTATAAGTCGCTGTGACCTCATATCCAGACTTGACGAGTAATCGAGCAACATAAGAACCTAGAAATCCAGTAGCACCTGTGAGAAAAACTTTTTTCATATCGTACTGAAAGGTGGAAGATATATTGCACCTCCGCAAACATCAGCACTAGCGCCAGTCGCTTCGGAAATAAAATTATTCTCTCCCCTCATTCTTAGGTAAGCACAATAGGAGATGAGTATCGCTTCTTTGTAGTCTACAGTTTCTACAGGCGGTACATAGACTGCTGTATTCTTGGCCTGTAATTTTTCTTCGATGAGTTCTATGAGGTAGTCATTTTTAGATCCTCCACCACTAACAAATAATCTACCGCCACTGCCCTCTAAGGAGCTGGAAATCACCTCAGAAATGAACTCTGTTATCGTTCTCAAGTATTCAGAAGGCGGAAGTCCTAACACCTCGATTTTGTTTATGAGTTCTGTCTGGATGTAGCTATTGTCTAGGGACTTGGGTGGTGTCATCTTCAGGTATGCGTCGCTGTGTAGTAGCTGAAGCAACTCTTGATTGAGCTTACCTGTTCTTGCAATACCACCTCCGCTGTCATATTCCATATCCAACTTCAAGCTATAATAGTTGAGTAACTGATTGCAAGCACAAAGGTCGTATGCTACCCAGAGATCATTTGATTTATAACTGATATTTGCAATACCACCTAGATTGACATAATACTGATGTCCGGGGTATAAGTCTCTATCTGCAATAACTGCCATAGGAGTGCCTTGCCCGCCTAAGGCCATATCTTGATTTCTAAAATCGCAGCTCACAGGAAGCATGGTGAGAGAGGCAATCATTCCCCCATTTAGTAATTGCCAGCTAGTCTTAAGGTCCGGTAAGTGCAAAACTGTATGCCCATGAATGCCTACGAGATGCACTTCTCTTTCTTCTCGGAATTTATTTATGCATGTGGCAATGAATTCAGAGTAGAGCGATTCCGTTTTAGCTAGTTCAAAGGCCGTCTGCTGGACAGAAGTTCTGAGACGGTCTCTAAGCACTGGAGGGATGTTGAAAGTGTGAGACGCTATCAGTGACCAATCTGATCCTTCAAAGCTAGTGAGGACGATATCGATACCATCCAACGAACTCCCTGACATGACTCCTATTACCTTCAAGTGTATATAAATTTGGAATTGGCATAAAGGAACGAAAATACCTAGAATCATTCCTTGAATACGTGATATAAGAGCAACTAATTAGAACTATAATTTGTTTTATAACTTTGAAATAATATTTAGGAATTATGGCATTAACAGAATTTTGGGAAGGATCGGAAAAATACATCTGCGATAGGGACCTTGCACAGGCCTTTCACATGGCTAGGGTGCTAGGTATGCCTCTACTTATAGAAGGGGAGCCAGGGACAGGAAAGACAGAGTTGCCGCTCAGATATGCTGAGGATAAAGACTTACCACTCTTTGTGTATGCCACGGGCAGCAAGAGTAATGTAGAGCAATTTGTAGCAAAGTTTGATCATGTAAAGTATCTGAGAGATAGCCAGATAGAAATACTCAATGCCCAGAGAGAAGAGAAAGGAATGGATACCAAATTGTCTACAGGTGGTCGTAACTCTGAGAACTTACAGGACTATGTACTCAAGGGTCCAGCAGCTCAGGCATTCTCAAGTCCTCATTCTGTCTTACTCATAGATGAAATAGATAAAGCGCCTAGAGAATTTCCTAATGATCTATTATATGCACTGAGTCATCGCAAGTTTATCATGCCTGAGTCAGGTGAAGTCATTTCTATCTCTGAGCAGGAGATGCCGACTATCGTTATCACCTCTAACAGAGAGCAGGAATTGCCGACCGCCTTCAAAGGCAGATGCATCTATCATTATATTCATTTTCCTGATGCAGAGTTGATGAGAGAGATCGTAGCGAAGCATTATCCGAAGATAGATGACAAGATTGTAGAGGTTGCTTTGGATGTATTTTATCATCTGAGAAATATTGGACTAGAAAGAGCACCTACGACCAGAGAGATATTGAACTGGCTAAAATATGTAAAGCAGTTTTCCAGCGATGAAGCCATAGAAAAGATACAAAAACTGGAAGGAATGGGAGCCCTGATTAAGACCCAGTCTGATCTAGAAAAAATTCAAAAGTTGCTTCTACAGAATCCTGATGATTTCAGTAGAAGAAGTACTCAAAACTAATTTTTGAATGCTAGAATCGTTACCAGATAGGTTTAGAGAATATGGACTCGCAGCAGATGTGAGAACTCTATTGTTGCTCAAAAAAGCAATGGCAAAAGGCTTAGTTAGAACCTTAGGTGATATCTATAACGTGCTAAAAGGAATCGTAGTGAAAGACCCAGAAATGATGGGGCCTTACACAAGGGCATATTATGATTACTTCTTGAATATCGATATTCAAAATGGTGAGCGCCTAGATGATGCTATTTTGAGATCGGAGACTTTTAAGAACTGGCGCGATGACTATCTGAAAAGAAATGAGGGAAAGGATTTTGATATGGAGGATTTGGTTACCAAGTTTCTAGATGAAGTGCATCTCACTTCTTATGATATACAAGAGATAATATCGGGCAAAGAAATCTGGGATAAGGATGACCCCAATAGGATAGATGAGGATGGTAATGATACTAGTGGCCCAGCAAATAAGCATCTGGATAAGATGGCCGATTATTCTGAGTTGAGCTTGGAAGAGTTGCTAGAGCGGATGGAAGAGATAAGAAAGCAACAGAACTCTAAGCATTCTGGGGGCAGCCATTGGATAGGTACGGGTGGCATCTCACCCTATGGTCATGGTGGCGCTGCTAAGGGCGGGATAAGAGCCGGTGGATCTGGTGGTGGAAAGATGGCAAGACGGGTAATAGGAGATAAAAATTTCTTCCCAGTAGATATGGATAGAATAGTCAATGATGGCAATGTGGATGCCGCACTGGCCTCTCTCAAAGGCATCGTAGAAGAATCTGCTCATGACCAACTTGATGTACCTAAAACAATTAAGGATGGTCTGAAACGAGGGGGTCTATTTATTCCTGAGATTACAAAAATCCAAGAAAAGAAATTACAAGTTCTCCTTTTCATAGACAATGGTGGCTATTCTATGTCGCCCTATGTGTATACGATCAGGGAGCTCTTCAAGAAAATGAAGACCCGGTTTGCGCATGATCTTGAAACTTACTATTTCCATAATACGATCTACGATCGAGTATTCAGCGATCCACGCAGGTCTAAGATGGTAAAGATGGAAAAGATACTGAGCAAAGATCCTAACTATAGGGTCTTCATAATCGGAGATGCTTCTATGGCACCCTATGAGCTAAACAAACTCAGTCTTAGGACCTTCAAAAAATTAACTAAGAAATTTAAGAAAACAGTCTGGCTCAACCCTGAGCCAGAGCAATACTGGCATCATACCTTCACCATATCTATTATCAAGCATATGATAGATATGTATCCCCTTACGCCTAGAGGTATCGAGACTGCTGTGAGGGAGATGAATAGGAAGAAGTAACTTGAATTGGTGATATGTAATTTTTAAATATCTCAATTATAAAGCTTAGAAAAGAAATAAATGATCTGTCTTCATTAAATTAGGCTTAGCTTTAATTCTCTACACATCGGTATATAAATGATTTTGATATCATTTATGGGTGAATTTATATCACTCATCTTTTATGTTTATGCGCAGGCATTAGCGACAAACCTTATAACATTACCGAGTCAATATATATTAATAATAATCATGCTATTGAAAAAGGCCTACGACCGCCCATAAAAGAGGAATCGCAGACCACTCCCGTCAGAGAGTCTGTAAACTTAAGGCTTTTGGATTTAGGTATGAATTATTTTACTTAACCAAAACAATTAAAATGAAACGTATTACATTAGTAATCAGCATTTTTTTGCTGATATTTTCCTTAGATATGGTAGGTCAAAACTGTGGCGCACCCACCAGTGACAATCCAGATCTTTCCTTTTTTGATGTTAGTAACCCTGGACAACATGGAGATTATCGGCTGAGACTCTATTTTCATATTGTAAGAGACAATAATGGTCAAGGTAATGCCTATCCATCTAACAGAATTCCGAATAATAAATCGATAATCAACAATGCATTTAATCCTTTGGACATTTACTTTGACTATGATTGCAAAATCAGGTACCTAGACAATACCGATAGGGCAACAAAGAGAGCAAATAGCGCAGATGCAGACTGGTGCGAATGGCAAAACATACCCATGCCCAGTGATGGAATAAATATTTTTATTGTTTCTGGTTTTAGTGGAGGTTCATTTTCAGGAAGTAGTGATGAGATTCCTGGAAGATTTATTGTACTGAACGGTGGTACAGGAACTACCAGTGTATATGAAAAGATAGAATCTACAACTGTTGTTCACGAATTGGGTCATTTATTTGGTCTACTACATATGTTTCATGGATCTACTCAAAATCAAATGATCTGGGAGCCTGGAGATTGTGTGCCTTTTAATACTGGCAATTTATGCGGAAATACTTTTTTATGTCCCTATTCAGAATTTGGATATGACTGTGCCAGTCAGCAAGTTACGAATGATACAAATGAATGTGCTGAAGACGATGTAAATGGACTTATTGCTGGAGACTATATTGCCGATACACCTCCATCGCACAGCTATGTTAAATTACATGGGACTACTGACTGTGCTTTTGATCCTAATAAATTAGTAGTAAATGATCCTGATCAGAAACCTGCAGCCTTGCCTATCGTAGATCCGAATGGAGATCCTTACGACCCCGATGTTACCAATTTCATGAGTTTCATTAGACCAAAGAGTTGTCGTGATCATTTTACCGATGATCAAGCTGAAGTAATGAAAAACCACATACAGGCTCATCCAGTTCTTCAGCCTTTTCATTCAACTAGACCAGACCCTATTTGTGAATGCACCTATGACAATCAAATACATATCCAAGATGCAAGTAGCTGGTCTCAGATAGTAACAGAATGTAATTTAGATCCATCCAGCATTCAAAATGTTGAAATCATTGTAGAAAATACCTTGACTATAGATATTAATTATGAATTCCGTGGGGTGAGCTTTATTATGGCTCCTGCGTCACAGATTTATGTAGATAATTCTGCTACTATGACTACACGAAAATTTGGTAATAAAAGAACAACTTATATGCCTTGTTCTGGAACATGGGGTGGAGTAGTAGTGTATAATAATTCGACTCTGGAATCGTTAGATACTGATTATTATTCTGCATCTACGGCTATCTCGGGACAGGCTGGCAGTAACCTTACTCTTACTGGTAATGTTATCTTGAATAGTAATTACAGAGGTGTTTATTTGAATGAGGTATCTAGTCTAGTTTTCAATAATAATAAGATTATTGGAGGTGTCTATGGAATCCATGGCACTAGAACTAGCCTTTATTTGTTACTTGAGAACTCTGAAATACTCGATGTAATCACAGGTGTATATCTGTATGAAACATCGGCTGTCATGGATAACTTAAGTATAGATGCTAATACTGGTATAAGCCTGCTTATAAGTCCAGTAACTATAGTACAAAATAGTAACATAACTTTTTCTGATACAGGGATTCGTGCATGGTATTCCAATTCATTACTTGTTACAAATACAAACGTTGGTAATCAGTGGTCTCATGGCTCAATAGGCATTGACATTAATGTCTTTAATTTTTCAAGAATCTTTGATAATCCGAGAATATATGCAGAAGATTTTGGCATAAGGACACTTGATAGTCAAATAGATATTATCCAAAATAATATACATATGACTGGCACCAATCTAATGGGTGGAGGTGTACAGCTTACAGGAGGTGCATTCCTAGCTGGTAGTGGAAACTCACAGATCAATAACAATTATGTCACAGTCAATCAAAGCTCTTTCGGGATAGAAACAGTCTTTGCATCTGAGACCGATATAATGCACAATGAAATATCAGGGAGTACAGTCAGTAATTCCAATGAGGCTGCTATCAGAACCATGGGATCTAATGGTGAAAATATCAATAACAATGTCATAGTCGGACAAGGGCATCTCATAGGTATACTCGCTCAAAACTCCTCAGGAAATCAATACACCTGTAATGAATTAGCTGAGACAGGGCTGGCATTCTCAAGTAATAACCTAGTAGGAGGTCTCTTTGTACAGTCTAATTCTGACCTACATACCATCAGAGGCAACAAGTTCTACTCATGCTTTATAGATTTTTTAACCTTATCTGAGCTCTCAGAGCAAGAATATCATGGTAATGAATTCTATAATGGCAGGGCAAGAGCAATTGGATTATGTTTTACAGAATTACAAAATTCAAGATTTTTTGTTAATCCTAATCTACCCTTTGGAAATCCTCAGCATATGCCCGAAGATCCTGTTCCAGACAATGATCAGTGGTTTGTTCCTAGTACTCAGATCCAAACCTACTTTGATGGCTGCTCCACAGCAGGTCCTGACTGGGTGCCGTTCGGTGGTCACGATGGATCAGGGCGAATGGCGAATTACATTGCGCGCAAAACTTCCGAAACAGCGTCTGGCCTCACTAGTTCAGAAATCGATTTGCTGCATCTGAAGCTACTTCTCAGCAAGCAAGAGGAAACCGACGGCATGACAGCTGATCTGCCTGTAGGTAGTCTGGATTTTGTATTAGAATCAAAGGAAAGATTATCCTTGTCTGCTCATTCCACTATAGATAAAGCTAGGGTGAGACAACTTCAGGGAAGTATTGTAATGGCTTCGGGTGCATCCAGCAGCAGTGCTCTGGATGAATTAGGGCAATACATAGCTGATAACAGACAACTGATTCAGAGTGATCTGTCTCAAACACAAGCTGCACTTTCTTCAGAGAAAGATAGATTGTCGGGCTTAGTTACTACAGGAGAACTGGCAGGGACCTGGCGGGAGGTCATGGTACTTTATATCGATGAACTTTTAAAGGGCTTCTATCCAGAACAAGCGTCTGAAACTACTTTTGATGATCTGACTAGTAAACTGTGTTCTGATGCCTATGGTGATGCTATTCACTTATCAAGGGCACTAGCAAATAGGTATAACAAAGACAACTATGATGTGTATGATACTTGTCTAGAGCTGGACTTTCGAGATGCGCCTCAGGAACTGACCACAGCTGATCAGGTGACGATATCTAACTTTCCCAATCCAACAACAGGAACGACCGAGCTCAGTTTTTCTAAACCTTTTTCTGGAAAGTTAACGCTACATAGTCTATCAGGAGAAGTTGTTTTTCAGGACCAACTTAAGAACTCAGAATCATATACTTTCACTATAGAATCTGGCTCTGGTATTTACCTGATGGAGATAAAAGAATCCAATGGTGATTCCCATAAGTTAAAAATTACAGTGATAAATTAACTTGTATAACTAGCAGTGAGCACAATTTTGTGCTCACTGCTTTATAACTTATATATACCTATGAAGTTATTATTTTTTCTTCTAGTAATTCTATTGCATCTTACTGCTTTCTCCCAGTCAAAACAAGACTATCAGTGGCTCTTTGGATTTGATGCTGGACATGTAGGCAATGGGGTTCGCATAGATTTTAATCATAACCCCTTAGAGCCAGGGCTTGGAAGAAATGGACAAAATTTTGATAATTTCAACTGCTCAGTAAGTAATGAAAATGGTGAGCTATTATTTTTCTCTAATGGCTGTGAGATAGCTAATAAAGATGGTGATATGATGCCAGGTGGGGATAGCCTTAATTATGATAAATACCATCGTCTAGGATGGTCTTGCAGAAATGGCTATCCAGGTCATCAGAATTGTCTCATACTTTCAGATCCTGCTTATGACCAAGGCTATTATTTATTACACAAGACTTGGCTTAGGGATTCTATCAATTTTGATCTCAGCATGGAATTGCGGCATTCTTATATAGATATGGCACTGGATGAAGGAAGGGGGGCAGTGGTTTTTAAGGAGGTTCCTTTGTATGAGGATGATGACATATTGAGCTCCTATCTTACAGCTATACAGCATGTGAATGAGGAAGACTGGTGGATTGTTCAACCAAAAGAAGAGAACGACTCCTTCCTGATATATAAAATTGATCGTAATGGAATATTCAGAGAGCAGAATCAAGCGAGTGAGATATTTTTTAGCAGAGAACTGTCTAGTGCGGCTGGCACTGCGAGCTTTAGTCCAGATGGCAAGAGGTATGCCTTATACAACTATAATGACCAGCTGAACATATACGATTTCGATAGAAATAGTGGTAAACTCAGCAATCATCAGCACATCGAAATCTATAATGAAATTGATGTGGAGTTGCGATGGTTTGCAAGCGTAGAGTGGTCATCTGACAGCAGATTCATTTATACAGCCTCTTCAGAACACATCCATCAAGTAGATACCTGGGAAGCTGATATACAGGATGGTGTAAGAAGAGTCGCTACCTATAACGGTGGGATGGATCCCCTGAGGACTAAGTTCTTCAGCATGATACTTGGGCCAGACTGCAGGATCTATATAGCCCCCACTAACGGTACGAACTCTTATCATGTTATCCATAAGCCTAATGAGCTCGGAGAAGCTTGCAAGGTGGTACAGAATGGGGTAAAACTTCCAGCACTAGCAGGTGCTGGTGGCATGCCTAATTTTCCGAGATATAGAGTGGATGAGGCGGATAAGTGCGATCCTGATATAGTGTCGGCCTTTGGTCCTGATGTCTTATGGCGAAAAGACCTTACGGTGTTTCCTGTTCCTACAGCAGGACAGATTACAGTAGAGCTACCTGAGGGAAAGTCTGGCATACTGAAAATAATTAGTATAGCTGGAGAGGAGGTAGAAAGTTATAGGATGCCGAGTTATGAGAGACAGTTTCAGACAGACCTTAGTGGGCTGCCAGTGGGAAACTATCTGATAGAGTTTTATCCTGATGATAATAAGGAGAGGGAATATTGGAGTAGATGGGTTGCTAGGGTGGAATGAGGAAGGGAAATATGTTTTCCTGTGATTGCAGACATGGTGCTTCTTACATTGTCAGAATCATGATTTGCTGGATGAGTGGATTTTCAGGATTTATGGTTGCTCTGTGATCTAAATACTTTTTTGAACTGGAGGCTATTAGAACCAAATTGATCAAGAGACCAATAGGTAGATCATATGCGGTCAGGTAGTTTTTTGCTTGAGCCAGATGCACAGCTTGAAGCTCAATGACAGCTTTTAGCTCTACCATCACCGTTCCTTCGACTACAAAGTCGGCTCTCCTGCTGCCTACTTCTATACCCTGATAGTAGATGGGGTGCTCTTGCTCTCTCACATATTGTACTCCCTCTCTATCCAACTCAATCGCCAAACACCTTTGATAAATCATCTCTTGGAATCCATTCCCAAGGGTATTATGCACTTTCATTGCACAGCCATTAATCTTATATGTCAAAGCATCTAAAGTCATTTGCTGTGTTCATTTCCTAAACACTAACATCCTAAAAATGTCAGAATCATGATTTGCTGGATGAAGGGATTTTCAGGACTTAAGGTTGCTCTAAACTAGTTCTTGAAATCTTTCATTAGTTAATCTAGTAAATCCACGAATCCTGAAAATCCTGATTCTGACAATTATAGAAATGGAGTATCAGCTCCATTCCTTCATTGCTATAGGAGCACTCAGCAACTCATCGGGAATTGCAAATGCCTGCACCAGCCCTAGAGCATTTGGTTTGATGTTTTGGTAAAGATTAGTTATAATTCTTCTTATGGCTTTGGTCTTGCTGCCATCCATATAATCACTCTCTAAGAACCACCCCCTATTTTCCATGATGTTATCTAGTGCATACAACTGTGCGAGAGCAGTAAGCGCAGCTTTTGTCTCTGCATCTTTACAGCTATCTATGTGCTTATAGAATGATTCCAGAGTTACTTGCTCTATGAAGGCGTCAGCCAGGTCCATCATATGATTTTGAACCTTTAAGAACACTTGATGAGAATCCACGCCTCTTTTGATATACTTCTGCATCCGCTCACTGAGGCTCATTAAGATTTTCCTCTTTCTGTAATTGAAGGCATGGAAGTGAAACTTCTGATCTAGTAGATGTTCTGCGTCTGTATTTCTAGTAAAGAGAGGATTGTATTCATAGGCTTCGTGCTTAGCTTTGGTCAAGATAAATCTTAGCACTGCTCTGTAGCCATCATCATGAAAGGATTGCTTGAATTCTGTTAGAGCACCTTTAGCAACCAGTTGCATCAGTACGGTATTATCTCCCTCAAAAGTGGTGAAGATATCCGTGTCAGCCTTAAGACTAGCAAATCTATTTTCATGTAAGTATCCTTTACCCCCACATGCCTCTCTGCATATTTGGATAGTTTTAGTTGCATGCCAAGTAGACTTGGCCTTTAGTCCAGCAGCTAGAGTTTCTACCTCCCGCATGCCATCTGCATCACTTTTGCAGTACATGTCGGCAAGGTCACGAGAAGCGAGGTAGTAGGCATACGTCTTCGCTAATTGTGGAAACAATCTTTTCTGATGAGTAGGATAATCTATGAGTAAGGTTTCTACCGGGCTATTTTTATGGCCGAACTGTCTCCTTCTGTAAGCATAATTGATGGCAATGTTTAAAGCGACTTTGGAAGCATTGAGTCCGAGCATTCCTACACAGATCCTGCCCACTACTAGGGCACCTAAGGTTGTAAAGAAACGCTTAGATGGATTACCTATAGGAGAGGTGTATTGCCCACTGTCATCTACATCGCCATACTTATTTAGCAGATTATCTAAAGGGACTCTGACCTGATCAAACCATAGTCGGCCGTTATCTACACCATTGAGACCCATCTTGTATCCACAGTCTTCTATCTTGATACCTGGGAGGGTATTATGATTAGCATCTCTTATGGGAACTAGAACCGTATGTACGCCATGATTCTCCCCCTCTACTATCAGTTGTGCAAACACGGCTGCCATAGTACTGTGCATGGCATTTCCTATATACTCTTTGCCTGCTGAGAAGGTAGGGGAGTGCACCACGATTTCTTTGGTGCTGTGATAATAGGTGGCGGTAGTTTCTAGGTCTTTTACATTAGAGCCATGGCCAGTTTCTGTCATTGCAAAACAGCCTAGCAGGTCTCCCTTTAGAAGGGGCTCTACATATTTGAGATGATGTTTTTCAGTACCTAGTTGGAATACGGCACCTCCAAATAAGCCGATCTGTACACCGAATTTGATGGCTAGGCTCAGGTCTCCGTAACCCAAAGTTTCGAAGGCAGCGATGTGCTCTCCGTTTTTTTCTAAGCCGCCATATTTTTCAGGAAAGGCATAAGCACTGATGCCTTGGTTACATAGCTCTTTCAGTCTGGCAAGAATATCTTCTCTGTAGGCAGTTTTATCTCTGTCTTCTTTTAGTTCGAAGATAGGATCCCTAAGCAGGGTTTTTACTCTATCTCTAACTTCATGCTCTGCGCCATCTAGCACTTTTTTCATTTCACTTACCTGGAAGCTAGAGGTATAAGAACGTTCCTGTTCTTGATTTTCTGGAAACAATTTTTTAATGAGTATAGCCTCACTGTCATCATAGAGGCCCAGAGAGTTTCTAAGGTCGAGTATAGCTTGTCTAGTCTGAGGCACATCATTAAGCTCAGACTGAGTGCCTTTGCTGGCTATCTCTAAACCTAAGCTCACCAAAGAATTTTTCATCTCAGGATTTAAATCTTTAGCAGCATTTTTTATTTCCTGTGCCCAGAATTTAAATTCTTTATCTGAGGGCGGATTGATGGGGTCTACCCACCTTAGAAGATACGATCTGTCCTCTGTAGACAAGTGCTTCATCTCTGCTATTTTCTTTTGGATAAGTTTCATCTCTGAAGGGCTCAGGACGGAGTCAGACCAGCCAACGTAGATCAGTGGCAGAAGAGATAATACATTGTTTGATAGAGAAGAAGCTTTATTCATTTTCTAATTGTTTGTTTGATCATTTGTCCAGAAGTAAAAATTGTTTTCCTCTAGATTAAACCCTTGAGATGGATATAAGTTGTTACCTATAGTATTAGACTGTTCTGTTTCTAATAAGATACCACAAGCCAGCGTTTTTTCGCAATATTTTTTTGCAGCTGTGATAAGTGCCTTGGACAGACCCTTTCCTCTATGTTCTGGAGCGACAAACAGATCATTGAGCAGCCACATTCTTTTCATTCTAGTAGAAGAAAAAACAGGGTAGAGCTGGGTAAATCCTTCTGCCTTATTGTCTACTTCCGCTAAGAATATCACAGACTCTTTGAGTTCTATCCTGTCTTTAAGAAATTGTCTCGCTGTGCTTGTGTCTGAGGATTTCCGATACCATACTCTGTACTGGTCAAAGAGTTTGACCACTTGATCCAGCTCTGCAAGAGTTGCTGTCTTTATTATCATGTTAACTGTAGGCTGTTTAGTTTTTGATGTTCCTCCTGTGCCAGCTCTATAAGTCTGGTGATCAGTGCTTCTTGTGGAAGGCCAGAATGTTCCCACAATTTAGGATACATGCTGATATTTGTAAAGCCAGGTATGGTATTGATCTCATTGATGATGAGCTTATCATTTTCACATAGAAACATATCTACTCTGGTCATACCTCTGCATTCTAAATTTATAAAAGTTTGCTTAGCTAGAGCTTGCACCTTAGCTATCTGATCGTTACTTAGGTCAGCGGGTATGTGGAGTTCGGCTCCTTTTTCGTCTAGGTATTTATTTTCATAAGAGTAGAACCCATCGCGAGGAACAACTTCGCCAGGGATAGAGGCATCGGGGTTTTCATTGCCTAGAACTGCACATTCTATTTCTCTGCCTACAATCTTTTCTTCCACTATAACTTTGTGATCATACTTAAGGCCTGCGGTTACTGCTTTGTGGAATTGTTCTTCAGTTTCAGTGTAGGATACGCCTACTGACGAACCCAGGTTAGCAGGCTTGATAAATAGTTCTGTGCCTAGCTGCTCCGTTATCTTATTGTAATCACTTGTCTGTGTTTCAGTTCTCAGAGTTACCCACTTAGCTACAGGTATGCCCAATGATTGGAGGACGTGCTTCATGATATCTTTATCCATGCCGACAGCTGAGCCTAAAATGCCACAGCCGACACAGGGGAGGTTGGCCAGCTTAGCAAGTCCTTGTACGGAACCATCTTCTCCATAGGTGCCATGTAATACTGGAAATAAGACATCTATTTCTGACAGCTGCTCTTTCCCACTAGAAGTGAGGACTCGATGTTCGTTTGTGTTTTGAGAAATGAGAACTGGGTTCTCAATGACTGCTAGAGAGATATTGTCAGCATCACCTTCATGGAGTAGTGATAGAGATTCTTCGTTGAGGTGCCAGATTCCTTGTTTGTCTATACTCAACAAGACGGGCTGGAATTTAGTTTTATCCAGAGACTTAAATACATTTTGTGCTGATAGGAGTGAGATTTGATGTTCCGGTGAGCGGCCACCAAATACGATTGCAACCTTAGTTTTTTTTGAACTCAACTAGATTATTTTTTGCTACACATTAGATAATAAATACCCAAAGGTAGAGGATAAGCCTATTGATAACAATCAATTATATAAAAGAAAAAGGGCTTCAATGAATGAAGCCCTTTCGAAAGAATATATTTTAGAATAAATATTTCTTGTTTGGAGATTAGTATCTGTTTCCGCCACCTCCTCGGTAGCCACCGCCTCCGCCACCTCTGTCTTCACGAGGTCTAGCTTCTTTGACAACGATACTTCTGCCATCTAGTTCAGTATCATTAAGTGCATCTATGGCACTCTGACCTTCTCCTGAGTCTGGCATTTCTACAAAACCAAATCCTTTTGATCGGCCTGTATCTCTGTCAAAGATGATTTTTACTGATTCTACTGTGCCGAACTTTTCGAAAGCTTCTCTGACAGTATGGTCATCAGTGTTGTAGTCTAATTTTGCTACAAAAATATTCATGTATTGAAAATTAAAAAGTGATAAAAAAATAAAAATTTAAGAAGCTAAAATTAGTACTCAATGAAAGTGATAAAACAGCCTTAAATATTATGTTCAGAAGGAATCATTGACTTTTAATGACTGCCTACATATATAAAAATACAAGGTATTTAACGAAAAGGTTCAGTATTGCAGAATTATTTACCAAATTATGTTTGGTGAAAGAACCTAATATTTTAGGAATTATGACTGTGCTTTGCTCCAAATAGATTGACAAGGTGGCCAGCAGCAATCAATAATCCGCCGATAACAACGATAAAGGTGCTATAATGAGGGATAAAGTGATGAATAAGAACAAAAACCAGACCTGTAGTCGCTAAGGTAAAAGGAATAGAATTGAGCTTATTTTGGAAATAAGGTCTCACTATGGAGTAGTAGACAAATACTGATGTCAAGCCCATGATACAAAACTCCACTGCTGGATGGCTCATGAGGGTATGAGCGCCTATAAAGCCACTAGAGAGGAGCAAAGGAAGCAATGCGCAGTGAATGGCACAAAGTATCGAGGTCGTAGAACCCCAGACATCCATATTTCTCATAGTGTTTTTTAAACGTAACATTCCAGATGCAATGATGTTGCAAATATACTACTAATCACAGCAATTACGGTAACTTTGCTAGTAATGAGTACCAGCGTAGATATCTTAAAGCGGTCCGATCTTAGAAAAACCCCCTTCAGAATTAGGGTTTTAGATTATTTTATTCTCCAGCCCCATGCCGCAGTGAGAAATACCGATTTAGAGCAGAATATAGGCGACTTTGATAGAATTACCTTGTATAGAACCTTGAAGACCTTTGAAGAAAAGGGAATAATACACGAGGTAGTGGACGGCAGTAAGGATCAGAAGTATGCGCTATGTCATCATGACTGCAAGGTCCATATCTCAGATGGAGACCATGCCCACTTCTCATGCAAACTCTGCGGTAATACCTACTGTCTAGATAGTGTAGGAGAACTGAATATCCAGTTACCTTCTAATTATGTGCTAGACAAGGTACAGGTCATGCTCTCAGGTACTTGTGATAATTGCAAGTAGTGCTCTCCAAATGACAGCTAACTGTCAATTCTCAGTATTTTCATAAAATACTGTACAGACAAGAGTTGATTGTGTACAAATGGCCTTCTGTTGGTAGACTTTTTGATTTAGGTGGATAGAGAAAACCTGAAAAAATGAGTTTACAATACAAAATTAGCCAGATTGCGGCATGTCTTTGTTTGCCATTTATGGCGTATGTCCAAGAGAGTAACTTGCTCAATACCTTTGAAGAAAGAGAAGATCTTAGTCACATACTTCAGCTAGATAATGATAATTATGTACTTTCTGGAAAAACCTTTGAGATCGGAAACAAATCCGATTTGGTTATTCTACTAGACAGGGCTGGAAAGGAACTAGCCAGGACGCCGATATGTAACGACTGTAATGATGGCGGAGATATATTCTTTTCTAAGGAGACAAGTGAAGCTAAGATACTCCATGTGAGAACGACAGGAGAACTGTTCCTTTCTGAATTGGATTTGAGTTCTACAGACTTTGTGTATAATATCAAAGATCATGACCCAGAAAAGATATTTGAAAGCGTGGAAGTTTATGAAGTTCTGCAAAACCAAAGCTATATCGTAATAGTATCTTACGCCGTTCAGGAAGGTATCAGAGGTCTACTGCACACGACTATCGATACTAGAGGGAATAAACTTATCAGTCATAAGTTCAATACGTTTTTCCCTGACATTTCTGGTTCTATTGGGATCGGTCTCTTTGATGATGTAGGAGTTGTAGATGGTTATAATGAAGATATTGATGGACAGAGCATAAGTCATTTATTAAGATATAATCAGCAAAGAGATTTGGTTTGGGAGGTGGACCTAGATTGGGGAGATATAAAGCTTAATAATGTTCTCGTTGCTTTTAATCAGTCTATCTATGCAGTAGGCACCATAAGAGATGAAGCTAACCCTGATCATATTCAAGGTCTGATAGTGCACTACAGTGGAGAGGGTGAGCTGATCTGGGAGAAGCGTTTTGATTCGCCATATGTTGGCGAGGGTATGTTTGATACTACCGTAAAAAGCTTTAAACGGATAGAGCAGATCAAAAATGATCTTTTTGTAGTGACAGGCTCTGTAGGGGGCGAAAATGGTGGTGACGAAACGTCTAAGGCTTATGTGCTTCAGGTGTCTAGAGAAGGACAATATCTAGAAGAGTTTACCACTGAAGTTATTACTGAAAATGTAGAGGCTGTAGATGTCATAAGGAATGACAATGGTAGAATAGTGGTATTAGGGAATTCCTACTCACTAAATGGTATTGCTGGCTCATTCTTGAGTTTGACAGTTAATACAAACTCTAATTACAGTCTGCTCCCTAATGATCTTAGAGTTTTTCCTAACCCTGCAGAAGATTTTCTTGTTATAGAAAGTGAGGATAATCTGCTAGACGCCATGGCTATAAGAATCTATGATTTGAGTGGGCAGTTAGTTATGGAGCAGAAAGGAGAAAGCAAAATAGATGTATCAGGTCTAGCTGCAGGTCATTATGTGATGACCATATACAGAAATCAAGACACCTACCGAGTTCAGTTCACTAAGAGCTAGAGCTTGTATATATTGGAATTGAAAAAAGGCTGATTCGGAGACGAGTCAGCCTTTTCTTTTACAAGTATTTAAGTTATAGTAGAATAAAATTTAAGAGTTAGGCGATTTTATAAATGTCTGTAGGTGTTTTACACAAGATGGCTTTCGTGCCCTTCATGGCTATAGGATGCCTTATAAGGTCGGGATTATTCTGAAGTATATTCAGCCAGCCATGCATATTGAATTCCTTTCCCCTGATATTGGCCTGGTAATAGGGATGTGCCTTATTAAGCAGATCCTTGGGGTGCTTTCCCAAGGATTTCAGCAATAATTTCCAGGAGGTCGTTGTAGACCTTGACTTTCCATGTTCGTAACTGATGACCTTATGTCCAGTGCCCTTGGCATGTGCTATTGTTTTCCGATCTGCACTTAAAGAGGGATTATAATAAATGAGTAATTCTTTCTGATAGGACTTCATGGCATAAATATTTCATTAGTTAAATAAATTAATACTTTATACCAAAAATAGCAATTATATTCAAATAATATATTGATATGCATTAATAATTCAGAATATTAGTTCAGAGGTAAGTCACGCATTTAAAATTTTTATGCTCAAGAATCAAGAATTGCAGAATAATACATTTAAATGTATAGTCTATGTGGAATTAAATAAGGTAAACGATATTTTGGTCAGACTTATATCTTTTACTATCTTTTCTTTACGAACTAAAATTTTGTTATTTCTATCTAACTAAATCAATAATTAATTATGGCATTATCTACTAAAAACATTCGGAACGTATGTCTGCTAGGGCATTCAGGTTCCGGCAAAACGACCTTTTCGGAGACCATGTTGTTTGAATCAGGAGCCATTAATAGGAGAGGATCAGTGGAAGCAGGAACAACAGTGTCAGATTTTACAAACATCGAAAAGGAAAGGGGCAACTCCATTTTCAGTACCCTTATGCATACCAAATGGAAAGAATCCAAGATTAACATTATAGATACTCCAGGCCTAGATGATTTTAACGCAGAAGTTATTTCATCCCTCAAAGTAGCTGATACTGCTATGGTAATAGTCAATGCTTCCCAAGGTGTAGAAGTCGGGACAGAATTAGTATGGGACTACATAACAGATTTTAAAACCCCTGCTATCTTCGTAATCAATCAGTTGGATCATGAGAAGGCTGATTTCGAAACCTCCCTAGATCAAGTAAAAAGTAGGTTTGGCTCAAAAGTATTACCATTCCAATTTCCCGTTAATGCCGGTGCAGGTTTTGATAGTATCGTGGATGCACTCAGAATGATCATGTATGTCTTCGATGAAAATGGCGGCAAACCCCAAAAGCAAGCCATCCCAGAAGAACATCTGAACAGAGCTCAGGAGTTACATAACCTCTTAGTGGAAGCTGCTGCAGAAAATGACGAGACCTTAATGGAAAAGTTCTTTGAGGCAGGTAGCCTGAATGAAGATGAGCTGGCGGAAGGCCTTACTATTGCTCTGGCTAATCAGCAAATCTACCCTGTGTTCTGCTGTTCCTCTACAATGAATATGGGTAGCGGAAGGATAATGGGATTTATCAATGACATCGCTCCTAGCCCATCTGATAGACCACCGTCAGAACTAGAAGAAGGTGGTATCCTGGAAATCAGTGAGCAAGGCCCTACCGTTGCTTTTGTGTACAAGTCGATGTCAGAACCACAAGTAGGCATGGTATCTTACTTTAAAGTCTATTCAGGAAGAATGCAGGCTGGCCAAGACTTAGCTAATCAAGAGAACAGAGGGTCAGAAAGAATCAATCAAATATTCCTCTCACTAGGCAAAGCAAGAGTTTCTACTGACTCTCTTGTGGCAGGCGATATAGGTGCAACAGTGAAGTTAAAGAATACCCATACTAACCAGACCCTTGCTGGGAAAGGTGGAGAAGTAAAAGTGCGAAAGATGTCCTTCCCACCATCTAAAATCAGAGTAGCTATCAAGCCTCCTGGCAAAAACGAAATGGAGAAATTAATGAAGATGCTCCATCAGATGGAAGCAGAAGATCCGACCTTGCACATAGAACAATCCGCCACACTAAAGCAAACCCTCCTGCATGGTCAGGGACAGTTGCACTTAGACTTACTAAAGTATCGTATAGAAAAACTTAATGGAATAGTGATGGAGTTTGAAAAACCAAAAATTCCATACAGAGAAACCATCACAGCTTCTGCTGAGCAACATTATCGTCACAAGAAACAATCAGGTGGCTCGGGACAGTTTGCCGAAGTGCACCTCCGCATAGAGCCTTATGCAGAAGGCATGACTGATCCTGCTGGTCTGAATGTAAGATCCCGAACAACGGATGATCTGCCATGGGGTGGGAAGTTAGATTTTCTATGGTGTATAGTAGGAGGCTCTATAGATGCGAAATATATCAATGCCATAAAAAAGGGAATCATGAATAAGATGCAGGAGGGCCCACTCACTGGCTCTAACTGTCTAGATGTAAGAGTTTCTGTTTTTGATGGGAAGATGCACTCAGTAGATTCTAATGATATGGCTTTTATGATAGCCGCCACGCAAGCCTTTAAGACTGCCTTTGAAAATGCAAGGCCACAGTTGCTGGAGCCTATCTATGACGTAGAAATTCTTTGTCCTGATGAGTCTATGGGAGACATCATGAGTGATCTTCAGACGAGAAGAGCGATCATCCAAGGCATGGACTCAGATGGCCACTACCAGAAGATCAAGGTCAAAGTGCCACTCGCTGAAATGTATAAGTACAATGCTAGTCTGCGAGCACTTAGCCAGGGTAGGGCAAAGTATTCCAGAGCATTCTCCTCATATATGGCGCTGCCAGGTGAGCTGCAGAAACAATTAATAAAGGAAGTATCTTCCGAAGAATTAGTCGCAAGCTAACCGACACAATATTTAGTTTTGCCAGCTCCTTAGTAAGTGTATTTACTAGGGAGTTTTTTTTTGTGCAAATGTCTGAACATCTTTATAGCCTCAGCATGGGCAAAAAACTGAAAATAGCATTTGATGCAAAAAGACTGTTCCACAATAGGGAAGGACTGGGCTCATATGCACGGACACTGGTTGCTGACCTTAAGAAGTATTACCCAGAACATGAATATTACTTATGCACAACTTCTATTTCTGAGGCCTATTGTGATGCACGGTTTTTAGACCCTAAAAGTTATAAAATATTATCACCACCGCCTGCTGCAAACGCTAGTTTGTGGAGAGCAAGAGGAATAGTCAAGACCCTTAAGGAGAACAGTATAGATATCTACTTTGGCCTCAGTAACGAACTGCCTGTAGGTATAGACAAGTTGCCTATCAGGAAGATAGTTACCATTCATGATCAATTGTATAAGACCTTCCCGCAGCAGTTCTCTATGGTGGACAGATGGATATATGCACGAAAATTTAAGAATGCTGCAGCTAGTGCAGACATGATTTTAGCTACTAGCGAGAACACTAAGTCAGATATCATTAAGTATCAGTCAGTCATTCCAGATCGCATAAAAGTTGTATATCAAGCAGCTCCGTCAGCCTTCGACAGCTTTCCAGGGGGTAAGATGCAAGGCAGCTATTATCTGATGGTGGGAAGTCTGAATGAAAGGAAAAACCAACTAGCAATGATAGAGGCCTATCGCTTATTAGATGCTTCTCATAGAAAGCCAGTGTATATTGTAGGTAGAGGTGAGTCTTATAAAAACCAGCTGATTGCCAAAATAAGGGCCTACGGCTTAGAGTCATATTTTATATTTAAGGAAAATCTAAGTACTTCAGAATTAGTCGGGTTGTATAATGGAGCAATAGCACTTGTTTTTCCTAGCAAATACGAGGGTTTTGGTATTCCTGTTATAGAAGCTCTGAGGGCTGGCAAACCAGTAATTACCCTTCGCACATCCTCGCTTCCTGAGCTAGTATCCAAATATGGTATAATAATTGAATATGATAGACCAGAATTGCTTAACGAAGCAATCTTGCAAATGAATGATGAAGCTTTTCGCAAAGGTCTTATGGCAGGAGTGGAAGAACACCTTCAGAAATTTGCATCAGAAAATGTCACATATCAAGTAATTCAGGCCTTATTAGGTTAGTTGTGGCAAAAATATAATAGCTAACAGTCTTCTAGTCTAAGAATAGATAATTCGTATATTTATCTCGACTAGAAAGTCAAAATAAATCCAGGTTTCATTCTCATTATCTTGGGGTGGTTTAAGTATCACCCCTTTTTTTATGCCCCTAACTCTAGGTCGTAATTTTGACAAATCTATTTTTTAGGCTGTCAAACTGATTCTCACCTCATAACATATTATAATTATTTTGATATATAAATATATATAATATGTATATTCGTGTCGTGATCTTGCTATATACTCCAAAGTACATATGCAAAAAACTCAGATATGACTCAACATTCTCTTTCTAAGGCATTGATTTGTGCTTTGGTTGTACTTGTATTGCTCCTCTTTTTTCCTAGCTCAGCTGTCTCTCAATCTAATTATGGCTGTCCTATCACCATAGATGGTAATGAAGACCTAGGTTCTATAAGGACAGCACCTAGAGCCATGTCTATGGTCAGTAACTATGCTAGCCCATTTATGGAATTAAGTAACATAAGAGGAAGGGATAATCAGGTAGCGCATATAGAACTGGCAGCTAAGAAGAGCTCTGACCTCTTATATGTTAATGATTTTGGTTTTGATCTGCCTACTGGAGCAATTGTGTTAGGTGTAGAGGTGAGAGTAGTGGGAGAGGCATCTATTCCAGACGTGGTGAGAGATATGAGAGTTTCTCTAGCATCTGGTCCTGGAGTTAGCTTAGGCGCAGACAAGGCTAATAAGGCTTTCGATAAGCCATGGAGTGCAAGTGAAACATGGAGCTACGGAAGCGTCATGGATCACTGGGGTGCCAGTATCACTGCTGCCACAGTCAATAATTCTGGTTTCGGAGTTATGCTACAGATCAGTAATAGAGGAACGGAAACTGTCACAGCCTCCCTTGACCAGATTTCCATAAGACTTTATTATCAGAAAAATTTAGTGATATGTGGCCATCCATGCATCGCTATACAGACGGCGGATGATCCTACTGTGAGTTCTTACTCATGGAATGTAGGTGGCGGTCTAGTCTCAGAAGTTTCTAACCAGCATGATAATATCGTCAATGTCTTTGCTGATCAGTCTCCCTTTGGAGAATATGAAATATGTCTAACAAGAAATTTTCAAGATGGCTCTGTCGATTATTGTTGCAGGCCTATCAGTTACAATAATTGTGAGAAGGGAAGCATAGGAGATAGAGTATGGGAAGACACTAATGGCAATGGTATTCAGGATGCGGGTGAGCCCAATCTGGATGATGTTGTAGTAAGATTATATGATGAGTCTGGAAGAGAGATAGCCTTTACTAGAACAGTGAATGGCTCTTATATTTTTACGGATTTAGATCCTGGAAATTATGTTGTGAGAGTAGACCTACAAGATTTTGTTCCGTCTATCCATGCTGATTCCGATCCTCTATCCAATTCTGATATAGAGAATATTTATTTCTATGGATCTACTGGTACTATTACCCTAGGATCAGGTGAGCAAAGATCAGATATTGATTTTGGTCTGACAAGAAGTGGAAGTATCTGCGGACATGCCTATAATGATAGAAATGGTGATGGAAGTGAGAACGCAATGGATACACCATTCCCTGGAGTAGTGGTTAATCTATATGATTCTAGTTGTAATTTACTCCGATCAGTTATGACTGATTCTAATGGTGATTTTTGCTTTAATGGTTTAGCGCAAGGTGATTATTTTATTGCGTATGACCTAGAAGAGGGTTATGTCGCTGGTGGTGTAGGCTATAACAATTCTGTAGACATCACTACAGGAAAATTAAGAATCAATCTAGAGTATGGAGAATCATCTAATGGTAATGATGTAGGAATTTTCCGCTTATCAGAAGTGGGAGGCTTCGTATGGGATGATAGTAACAACAATGGTATTCAGGATCCAGGCGAAGAAGGTCTAGTAGGTGTAGATATAGGTCTATATACCTGTACTGATGAACTAGTCAGAACAACTAGTACCGATGAGACAGGCCATTATGTCTTTGATGGATTAAATCCTGGTCAGTATAAAATATGTGTAGAAAATCCAGCTTCTGGCATGGTGCCCACTCTACAATCTACTGATCCTAATGGGTCTGTGGTTATGGCTGATGGCTGTTCTGCTTGTTTCGAATTACTTGACGATACTGTATTAGATAATATGGATGTAGGCCTCGTTATGGGCGCTGGAGATATTAGAGGTAATGTATGGCTGGATCTGAATAACAATGGTATTCAAGACCCGGGAGAGGGAGGCATAGGTGGTGTGAGATTGAGTCTGCAAGACTGCATGGGTAATGTCATTGCAGAAACAGTAACTGATGAAGACGGTAGTTATGTTTTCAGTGCTGTTCCCGCAGGAGATTATGTCATCTGTCTCTCAGAGGATTATGGTGATTACATGCCATCCTTAGAGACGGGTTGCACAGAATGCTTTAATCATACTGGCCAAGGCCCTCTGGATATGGATTTTACATTGGTCTATGATTTAGCTACGGTAGATACCAAGATCTGGATAGATGCAAATGGAAATGGACAACTTGAAGATGATGAAGAATTAGTAGAAGGTATAATGACTGAGCTATATACTTGTGCTGGAGCATTTGTAGTAAGTTCATTGACAGACAATGAAGGGAGTTCATGGTTTTTAGATGTGCCACCAGGAGAATATTACCTCCGTGCTATTGTGGATTCTGACTATGAGTTTATAACCAATGGTGGAACGATTACTGGACAAAATGGAATAGGAACCACAGACTGTTTTGTGATTTCTGGAACAGGGAATACTTGGAATATAGGTCTTGCTGAAGTAGAGTCGGAGGAAAGTATCCTGGCTGTAAATTTATTTGAAGACACTAATAACTCAGGAACCTTTGATCTAGGCGAACCCGCACTTGAGTCTGTCAATGTGACTTTATACTCGTGTACAGGCTTGGCTATAGAGGAGGCAATGACTGGAAGTGATGGTACTGTGACTTTCTCTGATTTAGCACCTAGTCAGTATTATTTGGAGGTAGAATTATTGCCTGGACTAGAATTTTATGCAGGTGGTGTAATAGACAATAGCTTTGGCCCAGGAACATCACATTGCTTCAGCTTGGATAATGGCGCTCAGGCTATAGATATAATTTACGTTTCCACTATTCAAGCTCTTCGGTCTAGCATTGCAGGTAAAGTATGGTTAGATGATAATAAAGATGGCGTAATGGAACTTGCTGAAATAGGTATGTCACAAGTCTTTGTCAGATTGTACGATGAGGATTTCAATATGCTGGTACAAACTGCTACTAATGACGATGGTGAGTATCTGTTTTCTGATCTTGGACTAGGCTCATATTATGTACAGTTTGTCAAGCCAACTAATTATTACTTCACTGAATATAGAGTTGGTAATAATGCTGAGGTAGATTCCGAAGTTATAGATGCACAATTGGGTATGACAGATGTAGTGGTGCTTTCTTCATCACAGCAGATAGAAAATATGAATGCAGGTCTTGTGTTATCTTCTGTAGGAGATTCCAGTGTGAGTGGTCAGGTATGGATAGACGAAAATACGGATGGTCTCATAGGTGTGGATGAATTAGGGTGGTCAGAGTCTCTAGTGATTCTTTACGATGAAAATGGAACTTATCATTCTTCTACTTTTACGGATGAAGAAGGTTTTTATCTTTTCCCTTTATTGCCAGATGGTCGGTACTATATAGAATTCGAATTACCTATAGGTTATAGTTTTAGTCCTGCTCAGGTGGGGGGAATTTCAGAAATAGATTCAGAAGTCATCGATGTACAATATGGACGTACCTCTGTCTTCGAACTGCAAATTGCAGCAGGCCTTACAGGTGTCAATGCGGGATTGCAAAAAAATACTACAGAGCCAGTCTCTATTGCAGGGAAGGTATGGATAGATGCTAATTATAATAGCTTGCTAGAAACAAATGAGGCAGGTTATACAGACCTTCTTGTTACCTTGTATGATGCGCTCGGAAATTATCAGTTTGCTGCGTTTACTGATGCGGATGGCTACTACTTTTTTCCTCAACTGGATGCAGGAGCTTACTATCTAGATTTTGAATTGCCTGATGGGTACACTTTCAGTTCTGCTCAGCTAGGGAATAATAATTTGGATTCAGAAGTAGTAGACTTACTTAATGGTACTACAGATATTTATAATCTTACTGCTGGAGACAACTTAGATAATGTCCATGTAGGCTTGCAAGAAACAGTGAGGGCTAACTCTTCTATTTCAGGTCGTGTATGGGTAGATGCTGACAGGAATAATTTAGATGATAGTTCCGAGCCTGGGTATAGAGCAATGCTTGTCATGATATTTGATGAGCTAGGAATATTTATCGGCTCGACCTATACTGACGAAGATGGCTACTATAATTTCAATCAATTAGACGCGGGCAACTACTATGTTGATTTTGAATTACCAGAAGGATATGCATACAGCTCTGCGCAAGCAGGTAACAATGGTTTGGATTCTGAAGTGGTAGACTTTATAGCAGGTACCACAGATATTTATGCCATTGGCACAAACCAAGTCTTAGAAAATATAAATGCAGGTCTGCATGTGCTAGACTTTAATCAAGGATCTATAGATGGAACTGTGTGGATAGACAGCAACAATAACAGTTTGCTGGACAGTGGAGAATCAGGTTATAACGAGATGCTAGTATTGCTCTATGACGCAACTGGCAATTTTCAGGCCTCTACCTTTACTGATGTGGAAGGCTATTACAGTTTTCAGTCACTTTCAGATGGCGACTATTACGTCGATTTTGATTTACCACAGGCATATCAATTTGTAGCAGCAAAATTGTCAGGGGACTTATTAGATTCTGAGGTGACCAACTTAGCTCTCGGGACTACTGATCTTGTTTCTGTTACGGGTAACAATATTGAAGGCGTAAATGCCGGAATAAATCTCATAACTACCACAGATGATTTTGCCACTGTATCTGGAAGGGTATGGCTGGATAGTGATGAGGATGGTATCATGGGCCTTACTGAGTCAGGAATAGAAAACATACAAGTGGAGTTGCTTGATGATAACAATACTGTTGTGGAAACTGTCTCTACGATATGGAGTGGACACTATGAATTTGAGGATATTACTCCAGGTCTTTATTATGTAAGATTCCAGTTGCAAGGTGACAGATTTTCGGTTCCGCAAGTAGGTGGAAGTTCTAACAGAGACTCCGAAGTAGTCAATGGTGTGGATGGAAATACAGCTCTATTTATCCTAACGGCTGGGCAAGAGCTAGGTGGTGTAAATGCAGGTATGATAGAAGATCAGATAGTAGCACTCAGCTCTATCAGCGGCCAAGTATGGATAGACGCAGATCAAGATGGACTGATAGGAAATTCTGAAAATGGCAAAGCTGGCATTGCAGTTACTTTGATAGACGATAACAATATAGAAGTTTCTGAGACAACAACTTCTGTAGATGGTTCTTACACTTTTCCTAATCTTGAAGCAGGACTGTACTATGTAAGATTTGATGTGCCTGGATATGAATATACTTCTGCTAAAGTTGCTGGAAATTCTACAGAGGATTCTGAAGTGGTAAATGGTGTAGCTGGTAACACTGCTCTCTATGTGTTAGGACAGAATGAAGACCTTATAGGTATTAACGCTGGTCTTATAGAATTGAGTACTGCGCCATTAGGCTCTATAGCAGGACTTGTGTGGGTGGACCTTGATGAAGATGGAATGGCTGATGCTTCTGAGCTAGGAGCTGACAAGGTGGTAGTTGTTTTGCTAAATGATAACAATGACGAGCTAGCAACTATCGAGACAACCTGGACAGGCACTTATGTGTTCGAAAATCTTCCAGCAGGTCTGTACTATGTGAGATTCGAAACGACTGAGTATAGCTTTACACTACCAAAAGTAGGCGGTAGTTCACTTTGGGATTCGGAAGTGGTCAATGCTATCGGAGGAAACACCTCACTGTATATATTATCTCAAGGTGAAGAGCTGGCTGGAATAAATGCAGGAGTGGTTGCTCTTCCTCAGACACCTGCAACCATAGCAGGAATGGTCTGGCTAGATGAAGATAGAGATGGACTAATTAGTGCTATAGAAAACGGTGCTGAAGGAGTGATCGTTCACCTTGTAGATGGGAACAACATAATAGTAGAGTCACTGACAACAGAAGTAGATGGTTTGTATAATTTTGATAATTTGGTGCCAGGTCTATATTATCTCAGATACGAAATTCCAGACAATACCTTCTTTACCCTCGTACAATCAGGAGGCAATTCTGACCTAGACTCAGATGTTGTCAATATTCCTAACGCCAATACTGCCCTCTATGTCCTCTCTGCAGGCCAGACACTTTCTGGTATCAATGCAGGCATCTACCAAGAGTCAACAGAGCCCGTTTCCATAGCAGGAAGGGTATGGCTAGACGCTGACGAAGACGGTGTGATATCTGCGACAGAGACAGGGATAGAAAATGTTGTCATAGACTTAGTGGATGAGACTAACACGGTGGTGGAAAGCACTTTTTCTGATGCGGATGGGGCTTATAGTTTTACAGATATAGCAGCAGGATTATATCATGTGAGCTTTGATATTTCTGACAACTATAGATTTACGATGCCTCAGATAGGAGGCAACTCCTCTGATGATTCTGAGGTACTGAATTTCGCCTCAGGAAAAACAGCCAATTATGTATTAGCAGCTGGTGATAATCTTTCTGGTGTCAATGCAGGACTTATAGAAAGAGAAAACACAAGTGGCAACACAGAGATAAGTGGTATGGTATGGGAGGATCATGATGGTGATGGAACACTAAGTGCTAATGAGTTCGGATCAGCAAGTATTCCTGTAAGACTACTAGATATTAATCAAAACTTAGTTTCCATCGTCAGCACTAATGGCTTGGGTGAATATAATTTCGCAGGACTCAACATTGACAAGTACTACGTAGAATTCATCTTACCTCTAGATTCTAAAGCTACAATTCAGTTCTCAGGTACTAACACCTTAATAGATTCTGATATTACAGAAGTGGGAATGACAGAATTGATTGATCTAAGTGTGACGGACGGTAACGGTGTGAATGCAGGCTATTACTATCCTGTGAGCATAGGAGATTGGGTATGGTTAGACTATAATGAAGATGGTATCCAGAGTCCAGATGAGCCAGGTGCTAATAACTATATTATCAATCTGTATGATGCTGAAAATAATTTTCTCCAAAGAGTATGGACACAGTATAATGATAATGGAGAGCCGGGCTATTATCTATTTAATGACTTAATGCCAGGTGAGTACTACATCAAAGTCACACCTCAGTCAGGCATGGGATTTTCTCCTAGTGGACAGGCCAGTGCAGAAAATGACTCCGACTTGACAGATGCAAATGGATTTGGTACAACAGACAAAATTTTCCTTGCTTCAGGGTCTGGTACTTTAGATATTGATATCGGACTTATCCTAGCACCTGCTAAGTTAGGAGATAGATTATGGATAGATGAGAATGGTAATGGTATACAGGATGATAATGAAAATGGTCTGAATGATGTGGTAGTAGAACTTTACAATTCTCTCGACATACTAGTAGGTACCACCACGACTGGGACTCAGGAAGGTGAAGATGGTTATTATCTTTTTGAGGAATTATACCCTACAGAGTATTATATCAAGTTTCTTCTTAGCGATGAGTATATCACCACCGTAGCAGATATGGGAGGTGTAGATTCCAAAGATTCAGATATAGATAATTCTAATGGACCTGGAACAACAAGTATCTTTTTGCTGTCACCAGGAGAGACAGATTTGGATCTAGATGGTGGTGTCTATTTTAATGCTTTCATAGGAGATAAGGTATGGCATGATAGAAACTTAGATGGGATGCAGGATAGTAATGAGCCTGGTGTGGAAAATGTGAAGATCAGTCTGTATAAACTCACTAATGGTACATCTACTTTCATAGCCTCTACAGTTACAGATAGATTTGGAGAATATAGATTTCCTGATTTAGCGAACGGAGATTACTACCTAGTATTCGAGCCGACTGATGATTTCGAAATGACCGAAATGGATATGGGTACTGATGAAACTTTGGATAGTGATGCTTCTAAGACAGGTGTATCTGATGTAGTGACTATCAGTAATAATACTTCCGTTGCTTCTGTAGATGTGGGTCTCGTGAGACCAGATAATCAGTTGAGCGGTTTTGCCTGGTTAGACCTTAATAAAAATGGGACCTACGAAACTGACGAAGCACTATTAGAAGGGATAACCATCTGGCTCATGCAAGGTGGTACTCTGATCTCCGAAGAGACTACTGGTCCTGGTGGTAGGTACTTGTTTGATGACTTAGATGATGAGGACTATTATATGAATGTGGAACTCTCGTCCGACTATGATTTTACGACACCTAATTTTGGTATCGATGAAGATCTGGATTCTGATTTCGATTATTCGGGCAATTCAGAGACGTTCACTTTTACAGGACAAGATGTTTTTAGAAATATCAACTTAGGCTTGATAGATATTTCTAAGAAAAAGTCAACCCTATATCCTAACCCATTAATAGGGACGACTGCTACTGTTTCTATTTATGTCTATGCAGATGACCTTGCCGGGTCTTACAAGATTCTAGACAATATGGGTCAAGTCTTCAAAGAAGGCACTCTAGCAAACAGACAGACAAAAGGAAAAGATGAGTTAATAGTCCCTGTAGAAGAACTGGACGCTGGCATCTACTTTTTAAAATTGAAAATAGGTAGACAAGTAGAACATATCAAGTTTACCAAACTAAGCAGATAATTATTCTAAAATAAAGGTTTCAATTCAAGAATGTTGAGAGAGGTCAGGACGCAAGTCCTGACTTTTTTTTGCCCTAATCGAAAGAAATATTCTCCACTATCTCGAGACCATAACCAATCAAGCCCACTCTCTTTCGCGGATTATTAGTGAGTATTCTGAGCTTAGAAATGCCTAGCTCATTTAGAATCTGAGCGCCTATGCCCAGGTCCCTTTGTTGTTTGCTCTGTGGCGCTGAAGGCAGCTTTTCAGTGGCGCCTCCTGATTCATTCATTTTCTTGATAGCCTCTATACTGGATAGCACTGGATCTTCACTTTCATCTTGTCTGAGATAGATCAAGACACCTTTCCCTTCTTTCTCTATGGTCTGTAGTATTTTATGCAGTTGTACACCATGGCCGTAGAGTAGAGCTCCTATTATATCCATAGTATTCGTCGAGGAGTGCACTCTTGTCAGTACAGGTTCGTCAGCCTCCCATTCACCTTTCTTGATGGCGAGATGTGTCAGGCCAGAATTTGTTTCTTGGAAAGCGATGATTCTGAAGCTCCCATATTGCGTATTGACATCTACAGAAGAGGCTTCTTTTATTAGGCGCTCTGTTGCCATTCTATAGGCTACCAGATCTTTTATAGAGATTATTTTGAGATCATGTTTTGCAGCTAGCTTGACTAACTGTGGAAGTCTGGCCATAGTCCCGTCATCATTGAGTATTTCTACCAGGGTGCCGGCAGGAGAAAAGCCCGCCATCCGTGCTAGATCTACAGCAGCCTCCGTATGTCCTGTTCTTCTAAGTACGCCACCATTCTCAGCGATGAGTGGGAAGATATGCCCTGGTCGGGCATAGTCACTGGCTTTGGTAGTAGGGTTGACTATGGCATTGATTCCTGTCGCTCTATCATAGGCAGATATTCCGGTGGAGCAGCCTTGGCCTATAAGATCTATAGATACAGTGAACGCTGTCTCATGCAGGGCCGTGTTACTACTCACCATCTTATTCAGTTCTAGCTCTGCCGCTCGCGCCACGGTGATGGGAGTGCAGATGAGCCCTCTGCCGTGGGTAGCCATAAAGTTGATTATTTCCGGAGTCACCTTCTCTGCCGCACAGATAAAGTCCCCCTCGTTTTCTCGGTCTTCATCATCTACCACTATTATGATCTTTCCACTTTTGATATCTTCTATGGCATCCTGGATAGAGTCTAGCTTTATTTCTTCGGTTGTATTATGATCTGCTATCATAAGTGTGGCTTATTAGAGGTTCTTTTGATAAAAACTGCCCAAAAATACTTCTATATCCTAAATAACCTAGATCACTTATTGTTTAGCTGCCAGTCCTTTATCAGAATTTCCTATTACATTTATCTATGAAAGACTTAATTACCTTAATCATAATATTCTGGCTATGAAAAATCTGTTGCTTTTATTGATGGCAATAAGCCTATCCTTTGCTATAACTTCATGTGGAGAGAGAGAAGGCTGCACAGACCCCAGTTCTGCTAACTATGACCCTGAAGCCGAAATAGACGATGGTAGTTGTACGAGTTACAACCGAGATAGATTTTATGGTACATATCTAGGCACCTTCCTCTGTAATAATACTTTGCTCAAACCCGCCTTAGATAATGATAGCCTAATATTTGAGATTAAGGAACCCGTTAGTCCGGACGACTATAAGCATGTTATCATGGTCATTTTTATAGATGGCCTACCTGTGGAGCTAGATGGCAGTATTTCTGGTAATGCCTTGACGATAGATGATACACAGCCAGGCCTTAAGGTGCCGGATTTTCCAGCTGAAGGTGTTGATACTGAAGTCAATGTCATAGGCCTAGGTAATGCCACCTTTTCTAGTGATGAGCGGACTTTAGATGGAGAGCTTAAGCTGACTCTGGAATTTGCGGATGGATCAGGCTCAGCAGAAGACACCTGTGCTCTGACTGGAGTCAAACAATAAAACCCATATTATGTCTGGATCACAACAGGAATGTAAGTCTTGTTCATGATCTGAATGATTCTAAAGAAATACCGGTTGCTTAGACTTACAGAAAAAAAGGATAGTAAAATGGGTGCTTGCTAAATTATATATCCGTTATATTTGCATCCGCTTCCAAAAAGCAGGTCGCATAGCTCAGCTGGATAGAGCATCTGCCTTCTAAGCAGACGGTCCCAGGTTCGAATCCTGGTGCGATCACTTACTTAAAAGCCTGACATTCAGTTAGCTGAATCGTTAGGCTTTTTTGATTTAGATGACTTCTAAATTGATTTGATACATTTTTTGATATAATCACTATCAGATAACTTAAATCTCCAGTAATCATGAAAATTCGATTTGAAGGCAATCAGGCAGCCCAATTCTTGCTAGGGCTTAAAGTTATTAATGCAGCTCATGGAGGAGATGAGGGTCTAGATTTAGCAGTTGAACTGAAAAAAGAGATTGCCTCTATATTAGGACTATTCGAAGATCATGCTAAAAAATGCAGTGCTATTACTAGCATTCCATCCAGTAGTCAATTTATAGAAGAAATACTGCCCCTTGTACAAACAGCTACATCGAGTAGAGTGAGGCAGGGTTGTGAGATATTGGAACTTGCTATCGTAGAAGATTGATTGAACTTTTCACAAACTACATACTGTCAATCTTAACACCTTCTTGTAGAGACTCAAAATGTAAGTACCAGCTATGTAGCTATAAACGACAACATTATCCATCTAAGGATTTTGGATAGTCTGGATTAGTTATCAGGATTACTGACTTTTTAGGTACCCTAATTAGTTAATTGTCTACTAAATGTCAGTTACTTAGAAACTATAAAAGGACTAATTTTTGTTATAAAACCAATTTGTAAAGTGATGTAATGAAAAGAAAAGTAATTTACATTTGTGATCCTTTTGGAAAAAGGTATATTTTTATCTCACTTCATCATAATTTCTAAACAATGGCTATCACAATACGTCCAACACCTGTTCTTTCAGGAGCTGATGCTGAGAAATTCATTGAAAGTATCTCAGAAAGCGTTTCTACTGATAAGAGTTTTGATAAAGAAATTTCTATCGCTCAGAAGATTTTAGCAAAAGCTAAGACGGCTAAGGACAATAAGCAAGGGTAATTTTGCCCAATCTTAGTCTGCTTCATGATTGTACTCTCCATCAGTTGTCAGAGACGACAAGGATAGATTTATTTGATTGTGGTGACGATGACCTCAATGAATTTTTTCGCATCGATGCCCTACCTCATCAAAAAGCCTTAATTGGAAAATCCTACTACTTCACAATAGACGAAGGAAATAATCCTACTCCTATTTGTGCTTTTACTGTATCTAATGACGCATTAAGAGTAGTTGATTTACCAAATGCAAGGAAGAAAAAGGCAGCGAAAAATATCCCTGGTGCAAAAAGGCATTATCCTTCATATCCTGCTGTTAAAATTGGTAGACTTGGGGTACATGAGAATTATAAAGGCAATGGAATAGGCTGGCAGTTAATGACATTTATAAAAGGTTGGTTTGCTGATGCTGAAAATAAAACTGGTTGTCGATTTGTTGTTGTGGATGCCTATAATAATGGGGTTTCGATTGGGTATTACGAAAGAAATGAGTTCAAATTCCTATTCCACACAATAGAAAGCGAATTAGCTTACGTAAATAAAGCTAGAGAGAAAAAGAAAACTACGCTTGATACGAGGATTATGTATTTTGATTTACTGCCATTGAAGTCTTCATCTAACCAGCCTTATGACTAACATTCAGCTCAGACTTATACCCCATGTCTATTGATCTAGTACTGTACTCCTTTACTTTGTTTTCTTGCATGTTATCAAGATAGTTCTGAGTTGTTTCCAGATTGCTATGGCCGAGAGCTTGAGAAATAAAGTCGACACTGACTCCAGTGTTTATTAGAATGGTGTTATAAGAATGTCTAGCACACATGAATGTAGGGAGCACATCAAAACCAAGTAACCAGGCAATTAGCTTGATCCATTTTTTAATATTTATGATTTGCTGTTTACAAGACTAATATCTTTCTAAGTTACTGACTTAGAGGGCTTTTTATATTTAGTATATTTGTAATATAATAATTTACCTCCTTAACTAACTTTTCCTACCATTATGAAGGTCGACAAGATCAATGCTTATAAAGATGTTTTTAAGAATCATCTAACCGTCACGCAGAGCTACAATGAACTGTACAAATATGAATGTCTACAGAATTTTGTAAGCCACTGGGATCTCTCTGCACTTGATCTAGGAGCCGTGTATGATAAGAGCTTTATCAGTAGTATTTCTGGTAGACTATGGGGTGGCAGTACTAATTCTGCTAAATCCATGATGCTAAAGTTTCTGGCGATGGACAGAGAATTTGTCAGGTCTATGTTCAGAGACCTATACAATGAAGAGCGAGACCTGAGTATGCGGATCAATAGATTTAAGTTTCATTGTGATCAGTTGCTAGAGCAATTGCAACAAACAGAAAAGAGTCATAACAATCATTTTCATGGAGATGAAGAGGTCGCTCTTTACCTAGCATTCAATGATCCAATGACTTACAATCTCTTTAACTATGGCCCATTCAGTATTATGATGACGAGGCTAGAAGCGAAGAGTATACCGGAAGAATATGAGGTAGAACGGTATTTCAAGTTGTGTAAAGGGCTTAATACTATGTTGTCCAGAGATGCGGAATTAGTAGATCTCCATAAGGCTAAGCGCTCTGATGCACTCTATTATGGTGATAATACGATGCTTATGGTTCATGATTTTCTAGTCATTTGCAGCCAAAAACCTAGTCTTTAAGCCGAGTTAGCCCATACTCAGCTTTCAAAAGAGCCTGAATCACAGATTTTAACAAATTAAACTATTATTTAATATGTAGTTATCGGAAAAACAGCTATCTTCATATTATAGATTATAGTCATATGTTCTCTTACGAAAACTACTTACCGATTTCTTCCTTCAATGAATCCAGCATATTCTTTAAAGCCTCAGAGGTTTTTAGATATGGTTTTTTACTTGCTGATACCAGTGAAGGAGATATTTTCAAGCAATTGTATTCATACCACAACTACTATATCGAAATAGAGTTCGGTGAGAACTACGAAGAAATAAAAACAATCGACGCTATAACTATCGATGAGGCAATTCCAAAGTATCTGGACGAACAGATATTGGATAATGCACTCATTGATTTATTTGTTGTCTAAAAAAGAGTCATGGGGTTCTAGAAACCCAAGTTATTTTTCAGACTGGTCCTTTTAGTATTTTGCTGATCTTCCTTTATGGTAACTTCCAGAGATAAATTCTCTGAGGTCATTATTTGCAGTCTTGAGATCTTCTCTACGCAGATACATCATATGACCACTTCTATATCCTTTAAAATCTAAGCGCTCTTTCATCTTTCCACTGGGATCTATTTGCCACATGGTATACTTGGCATTGAAATAAGTAGTCGCACCATCATAGTAGCCTGACTGGAAAAGCACATTCAGGTAGGGATTCTGTGCCATGGCTTGACGTAGGTTGTCTCTGGTATTATCTTTTCTTCTGTCCCAAGGATGCACGGGCCCGAACATATTATATTTCACATCTGTCTTGAAATTCAGATGCTCTCTGATGTAATAATTGATAGCAGGTGTGAAAGAATGTAACCATGACTTCAGTTCTGCATTAAAATCCGGCCTGCTGCCCGCCTCTTTTTTATCCAGTCCCAGATATCGTGAGTCAAGTCTTCCTATCGTATTTCCTGTCTCATCTCTCAGTAGCTCTTTCCAAAAATAACTCGTCGGCACATCTAGATTATGCTGAAGAATGGACTTCTGAGAGAGGCCAGAGTAGTAGGCCATCTTCTCTGCTACAGCTTCTCTTTCTTTCTCTGCTATAAAGCCACCCTTGGCCAGCGCAGGTATCAGTTCATTGATAGCATAGCTTTCTACTTCGGGTAGGACTTCTAGCAAGTCTTTCTTTTGTAGGGCATCGGGTAATGCCTTGTGATACCAGGCTGCTGCTGCAAAGTAGGGGAGGTTTAGCCCAGAAGAAAGCGCATTATCAGCGCCATAGGATTTGTAATCAGCAGGGGAGACGAGAATGACCCCATTGAGATACATCCACTGTCTGTCTTGTAGTTCTAAAGCGAGGCCAGAAACTCTAGTGCCGCCGTAACTTTCTCCTATCAGATATTTAGGAGAGAGCCATCTGTTATGTCTGGTTACAAAGGTGTTGAGCCATTCTGCGAGGTATTTTATATCTGCATTGATGCCGAAAAATTTATCTCTATCCACTTCCTTTCCGCTTTCGGGTATAGTCCTAGAGTAACCTGTGTTGACTGGATTCACAAAGACGATATCGGCTGCATCTAATACTGAATAGGGATTATCTTTTACACCGTAGGGCTGGATAGGGTAGCCTTCGTCATCTATCTTGAGAATCTGAGGACCTGTATAAGCGACATGCATCCACACTGAGGCAGAGCCTGGTCCACCATTAAAAGAGATGAGCAGTGGTCTCTCAGCACTATCCGTAATATTATCTCTTTTGTAATAGGTATAGTAGAGAGTGGCGATGGGGTCTCCCATCTCATCCCATAAGGGTTGGGTGCCTGTGGTAGCAGTATAACTTACGGCCTGTCCATTAATGGTGGTCTTATGCTTCGTTACTACAGTAGTGTCTATAGGGATACTTCTTTTTTGAGCCAGTAAGGAGGAAGTGCATAGGATGAGACTCAGGAAGATTAGCTTTTTCATTGTCTTGGTTTGTAATTCTAAAATAGCAATTATTAGCTTGTATACAATGTTGAGGCTTTTGCAAGTCGCTTAGCCAGTTTTGTTTGTAAGGATTTCGGACTTAGAATCTTGATGTTTTCACCATAAGATAGAAGGACACTTTCTAACTCAAAATTTGGGATCAGTTCTAGTTCGAAGACGCCATCTCTCACTTCTTTTTGGGTAGCATGCAGGTGTTTGGTTCGGATGTAATTGACAGTATTGCCTTTTACTTCGAAGGTGATGGTTTGGACTTTTTTATTAGGTTCTAAGGTAATGCCTATAATGTCTTTGAAGTATTGTTCTGGTTGGAAGTTTTCGGCTGGTTGGTATTCTTGCAAGGTAGTACTGAGGGCGGTTATTCTTTCCAGTCCATAAGTTCTCAGACCTTTGTCATGGTTCTTAGCATAGAGGTACCACCTGTTGTCAAATTCTTTTAAAAGATAGGGGCTTATAATACTCGTAAAGCCTTCTTTGTCAAAGGGCTTGTATTGCATGGTCAGTGCCTTTTCTTCTTTGACGGCATCGTACAATTGATCTAGCCACTTTTGTCCGGGGATGATGGCTGGCTGCGCAAGGTGGACGATATTCTTGGCCTTAGTCGTAGATTCATAGGCCAGTAATTCTAATTTCTGAACGATATTTTCTATCCCTTCTAGATGTTGAAAGCCAGTAAATTGTCTGAGCAAGCCTATCACATTTTTAAGTTCATTACTATCTGATCTGTTGAGTGGTGCTTCTGTGATGGAGTAGCTTCTGTCCGAATAGTAGTAAGATTTTTCAGCTCTATCATATTCTATGGGTGCATAATAGCCTAGTGCATTATTGACCCTCATGTTGTTTAAGTCTCCCTTTATTGTTCGCTCTGAGAGGGTGGTGGTCTTATTAGTGACCTTTTCTATTTCAGTGGAACATGCCTCTGCCAAGGTCTTCCAGTTCCATGCTTTATCTACTTGTCTGAGGCACTTGTCTATGACTCTATACCTTATAAGGGCATGTTTATTAGTGGACATTCTAGATAGTTTTTTTATCGTGCAAATATATTGCATGATTAATTAGATACTTGTATTGTTATCAATAAATAATCAATCAATCATCTGAATTTAAAAAAATCTTAATCATGAACAAGAACTGGCAAGTACACATCAACCAAGAAGGCAACCTCCTCATTCAAGGCAAGCAAGGATCTAACGGAATGATCAATCTTTTCGGAAACCAAGAAGTAGAATATGGCATCTGTGTCTATGCTCACTACCTCAGACCAGTCAGAAAATTATTATCTTCTCTATTTCCTAATTCTGGAATCAGAAGCATAGAAGCGATGGAGGCTATTATCAGGGAGGAGTTCTGTGAGAATAGATCAGTAAGTATTTTCAAGAGCATTCTGGAGAAGGCAGATATCCCCTATAGGACTTATAGTAATGCGGCTTAGCTCTGCTAAATGATATATTTAATATTATAAAAATATATAATATGTTTAGATTGATATAGAGCCCATAAGCCGCTATTTTTGCAGTCCAAATTGCTACATGCACAAAGCTCTATTTTTCTTATTTCTATTTAGTTTTTCCTGTGCTGTCTATGGACAAGTAGGAGAATCAGTAGTCCGACCGAAGATAGGTCTGGCTCTCTCAGGAGGTTCTGCTCATGGCTTTGCACACATCGGTGTTATAAGATATCTAGAAGAGCTGGGAATAGAAGTAGATTATGTGACTGGTACTAGTATGGGAAGTATCATAGGAGGTCTGCATGCGATGGGATTTGATTCTTATGATATAGAGAAAGTAGCTTCAGAGCTGGACTGGGACATGATTATGAGTAATGATATTCCTCTCAATGAGGTAGCGCCTATAGAAAAAACCTTTCATGGCAGAATACCGCTCTCTGTTCTTTGGACTAACAATTCTTTCAGACTACCCAAGGGCTTTATCAGAGGCCAGAAGCTGGATCTTGTAATTTCTAAAGTTTATTGCCCCGCCCATTCGGTTTCAGATTTTGATGCCTTCCATAAGCCTTTCAGATGTGTAGCAGTTAATATTGAGGATGGATCTGTAGAAGTATTTGACAAAGGATACTTGGGTAATGCTATCAGGGCAAGTATGTCCATTCCCACTATTTTTCCACCTAAAGAACTCAATGATAAACTATATGTAGATGGAGGACTGATTAGAAATTTTCCAGTGGAGGAAGTCATAGATGTAGGAGCAGATTTTGTTATAGGCGTATTTGTGGGTAGTGACATGTCCAAAAAGGATGAATTGAATTCCATGATAGATGTGCTGAGGCAATCTGCCTCTATGGCTGGAATGTTGGATTCTAAAGAGCAGCAAAAGCTGGCTGATATCTTAGTTGTACCTGATATGGAAGAACATGGCACTTTTGATTTTAATGATTATGTGCACTGCATAGAAGAGGGTTATGAGGCTGCAAAAGAGCAAAAAGAAGTATTCATAAAATTAGCTGATAAGCTTAATCGATATAGTGACCCTCAGAGAAATGGAAAGCTGACTTATCCTTCTTCGTTAAGATTTAAAGAGATAACCACCATAGGTTGTGATCCAGTGTTCGAACGCATGATTTTGAGTCGTTTGAAATTATGGGAGAACTATGCGGTGGATTTAGATCAGATAGATGAAAGTCTGTCTCTCATCTATGGCACCAAGAATTTTTCCAAGACCGCTTATTCTTTTTACCAGACAGATGAAGGACTAGGGCTGGAAATAGATGTGGATGAAGCCCCGCCTTTTAGCCTTGGTTTCAATGTAAACAGATACAATCTATACAATACAGCCCTCGTCATATCGGGAGATGCCCGTAATGTTATCGGCCGACCATCTTATTTCAGAATGGATGCTCGCATATCAGATTTCCCAGGTATACAAGGACAGTATTTTATCAGGGTACCCAGCGCTCCCAGTCTTCTTTTTCGAGTCAGTAGCAAGTTGGAAAAGTTTGAATTGCCTCTATATGAGGGGAAAAACAAAGGAGAGGTATTCGATTACGAGCAAGGCTATCTGAAAATAGATCTAGTTAAAGAATGGAAGAACAAGTATCTATTCAATATAGGGTATCAATTTCTCCATGATGAAATTAGGCCAGAATCTATTAGTATGAGTTTTGGAGAGTATCAGAGCGAGAGAAGTGAAATCTTTGCTGGTATAGAATACAATGATCTCAATACAGAACCCTATGCCCATAGCGGAAATGCCATAAAGTTCTCTATTAATTATATGTTCAATAATACATTGAAAATAGATGGATTAGTCGACCCTGAGAATCCTTTAGCTACTTATGATTTGGCTTATCTGGGTTCAGATGTTCAGATAGAGAACTATACACCTTTGGCAGGACGCATCTGCTTGAAAACCTCGCTTAGGGGAAGATATGATTTTGGTGATTCATTCCTAGACAGTTACAGAGTGGGAGGTACTGATCAGTCTAAGTATCATGTGCATGGGCATGTAGGCGTAGATGATTCAGAACTCATTCTAGGCAATCATGTCTCTGCACGGCTAGCTCTTAGATTGCAATTAAGGCCTAGTATTTACCTTAGTCCTTTAGCACAGTATACTATCGGAGAAAGGTATTACCTGAATGCAACTGAGTCTGTCTCTCTTTGGGCTACAGGACTAGCGGTAGATTATGATTCTCCTTTAGGCCCTATCAGTGTAGATCTTGGCTATGCGTCATTGACGAGCAGAGTGGTGGTCAACTTTGGTGTTGGTTACCGCCACATTTTCTAAGTTGTTCGTTGCTTCATTTTATCCCCTTTTAAATAGGCTTTTGGCTACGGTATACGTATGCAATAAATTTCTAGTATGAAATTTGCATAGCCAAAGAAGAGAACCCCTGGATTTATATTTAAGAAGCAGTCTTTGTTTTTTGAAAACTACCTAAAACTTACACAATTATAGGTAGGCTTCAGCTAAAAGAACACAAGACTTATTTATTCGTTTTTTACAATATTTATCCATGAAAGCCCCACTTTCCTTTCTCTTTGCATTTGTATGCATATCGCAATTATTTACACAGAAGAGTACAGTTAACTTGTTGGATTTTGATGAGAAAGGCTCATCAGATAGTACGCTAGTTTTCGGTAATTATCAGCTCAATGGTACCAAGTATATGGTGGTAGCCAATCCTAAAAAAAACCACATTAATAAAAGTGAAAGAGTTGTAAACTACACTAAATCAATCAATGCGGAATTGGAAGCTGGATTTACGATGGAGATAGAACCGCTCTATCTAACACCTCAGCCTTATCAGTTGTGTTTTGATTATATGGCACCTACGATAGGGACATGTCGGTTTCAACTGAAGAATGTGGAAGGGGGAGTGAACTCCACGATGATAACTAAGAATAAAAAAATCAATGAGTGGGAGACCATCTGCTCTACAGTCATGTTCTATGGTCCCAAGGATATTGCACGATCAGAACTCAGCGCAAATTATGGATTCACGTTATTTCCTGATGACAGTAACTGGGGTAATGGAGAGTATCAAGAATTCTATTTCGATAATCTTAGAATCAATGTAGGAGGTCATGAGAGAGCGGTAAATTTTGCTGTGGATATGAATGGGTATGATGGGGACTTTGAGAGGGTTTTTGTGAGTGGGAATTTCAATAATTGGTCTGGAAGTACTGATACCTTATATGACCTAGATGGTGATGGGATTTGGGAATTAGATAAAATGATGTTTGATCAGGAGATAGAGTATGTTTTTTCTTTAGATGGTTGGAAAGAGAGTGAGACATTTACGGGTCATGAAGAATGTGTCATTAGTCATTCAGATGGGCAAGGTGGCTTTTATAGAAATAGAATCACCAGTATAAATAGGAGTATGCATATGCCTGTAGTTTGTTACGGCAGTTGTTATCAATGTAGGGAGTCAGCTCAGCTCACATGGAATCTTAATATGAATGGTGAAACAGTTTCTCCAGATGGTGTCTTCCTTGCTGGAGGTAGATTTAGCCATGGTAAACATAAGTTGCAAGATAATGATGGAGATGGTATCTATACCATTACATTGGAGAGAGCACTGGGTTTTTCATCTTACTACACTTTTACTAATGGTCTCTGTCCTAGTGGATGGTGGTGCAAAGAAGATATAGAAGGGCAGCCCTGTGCAGAGGCGGAGCATTATAATGACAGATTATTATTCTCTGTTTCTGGAGATATGAATATTGATGTTTGCTTTGGATATTGCTCTTCAGAAGGGCTATGCCAGTCAGATCGTGCTTATGATGTCACATTTAATCTGGACACCAGATATCTAGATATGACTGTTCCAGTTTATTTGGCAGGTAATACTATAAATGGATGGAATGCTAGTAACGATCTATTACTGGATCATGACAATGACGGTATCTATTCTGTCACTGTTTCTCTAGTGCCGGGACTACATTTGTATAAGTTTGTCCATGACGGTTATTGGGAGGATCTGAGTATATCATCCGAATGTACAGTCATAGATTCTACTGGGCAATATATCAATAGATTTGTAGAGGTGGTGGATAGAGATATAGAGTTAGATGTTGTGGTTTTTGAAGAGTGCAACGGATACGTATCTACTGAAGAGGTGGAAGATTCAGGGCCTATGTTTCGTGCTTATCCTACAGTTGTTTCTGATTATATCCATCTGGAATTTGAAGGAAAAAATCGTTCATCAGAAGTGTTGCTCTATGATGTGATGGGTAGATTATTGTCAGAACAGACAGTTAATTCATCCTATGACCATCAGATAGATCTTACGAGTTATCAGACTGGTAATTATTTTGTGGCTGTCTATAATGGCAGCACAAAGAAGACTGTAAAATTTGTAAAGATTTAGACTAACTATCCTCTTGTATGAGCTGGATGTAGTTCCCGTGGTTGTCGTCAAAGATAGCCTCTTGTCCCCAGTCTTCTTGGGTCGGTTCTTTGAGGAATTTTACATCTAAATTTATGAGTCTGACATACTCTTCTTTTAGATTTTCGGTACTGAAAGTCATGATGGGTATCCGTTGGTCGTATAGCGCGGTTTGGTAATTTTTAGAGATAGGATTACTATTAGGTTCCAACATGAGAGAAGTGCCTTGTGGGTCGTGAGGAGATACGACTATGGCTAGCTGCGCCTCTGGATCGAAAAGTAGTTCTTGAAATCCTAGCACCTCAGTATAGTGCTTAAAGGCAGCAGAAGGGTTAGGGACTGGAATACTGGTCATTTTTATTTTCATTTCAAAACTTCTTTTGAGTACATCTTACATTTAGAATCCCATCATGAATTCATTAAGATTATGCTTTTTGTCTAAGCCTATTTTTTTTCTTAGTCTATACCTAGATATTTCTACACCTCTTACTGATATCTTAAGTAGTGGTGCAATCTCTTTTGTGGAGAGATTCATACGTAGGTAGGCACACAGTTTTTGATCTTTGGGAGTTAGCTTAGGGTAGGCTTCTTTTATTCTTTTCAAGAACTGATGATGGGCTTGGTCAAAGTGTATGCTGAAATTATTCCAGTCATCTTCCATCCTGTCATCACTACGTAGCAGGCTCACAACTTTCTTTAGTTCTTTTTTCGCGACAGGGTCTTTGATGTTTTTTTCTGCTTGCTCTATTTCACCTCTAATAGCTTTGATGGTTTCGTTTTTTTGAAGCAAGATCATAGTGGACATTGCTAGCTCCTTATTCTTAAATTCTATTTCGTTTTGTAGCTTTTCTCTCTTTAGAAGTTCTAGTTTTGTATCTGCTTCCTGTTGTTGTTGTCTTGCTTTTTCTTGGGCTTCTGCCTTGAGTCGTTGGTTTTCTACTTCGGCTTCCTTTCTGAGTTTTTCGGCTTCCAGTTCTGCTTCTTTTTTTAATTTTCTTGTCTCCTCTTCTGCATCATGTCTTTCTGCTTCTAGCTGCGCTGTAGTTTCCTGTAATTTTTTATTGGGTACGAGATAGAGAAACAGAACAGCTAAGATGCCCAGGAGTACAAGTAGTATTTTAGAAACTACGGTCTTGTACCAAGGTGTATCTATTTTAAAAGGAAAGCTTGTAATAGGCCCCTCACTGCCATCGGAATTTATTGTTCTGACTAAAAAATTGTAGGCACCTGAATTTAGATTATTATATTCTTTAGTATGTGCCAAGGTCCAAGGTGACCATTCTTGATCTAGCCCTTCCAAGAAATACCTAAAGAATTTTCTCTTAGGGTCTAAAGTATTTAGGCTACTGTAGTCAAATCTTATAGCATTTTCTTCTTCTCTTAGGCTAGGTGCAATATAAGATCCATGTCCACCATAGAGTAAGCTGTCTCCATTAGCTATAAGGCTGACTGCTGTGAGGGTAGGTGATTGCAGAGGTGGTAGGCCAGCTCTAGCTTTGACTTTGTGTACCCCTTTGTCGCTACAGATAAGAAGCAAGCTATCACTTAGTGGAAAGAGGTTTTCAAAACCTCCAATGTAATGCGCATCTCTCTCGTCTATTCCAAAGTTGTGTCTTTGTGGAAGATCATCATCAGTGTAAGTAATTCTATCAGTGCCTTCAGAAGATATTGTCCATAGGTTGTCTTTGTCTGAGATAATAGTTTTCACATGGACGCCTTCACCGTATAGCTTTGTTAGTTCTTCTGCTGGTCTAAAATTGTCAGTCTCTGCTACATACTCATAAATGCCTGTCTCATTAGTAATGACACAATTTCCATTTACATAAAAAGCATAGTTTCTCTGGTCGGTATAGAAACCATCTCTACTGTCGTAAGCTTTTATGGAACTGTAAGTATAGTCTTGATTAAAACTGATCTTGTATAAATTTTTATAAGGATGCGATACCCATAGATTATGATCCTTGTCCAGTAACATAACTCTACTAGATATATTCAGCCCTGGTACTTTGTGATCAGTTACCCACTTGTTGCCTTTCTGCTTGATAATCGTTACGCCATTGTATCCACCTACTGCGATGGTCTTGTCATCCAAGCTAATAAATTTCCATGCACCTGATGTCCGTTGTAGATAATCCAAGCTCAAATCCTTATTAATTCTAAAGCCTCCCATGCTATGTCCACAGAAGAGCTCACCGTTTATCTCATCAAAGCCCCATGCCTGCCCCTCTGTGCCAGGAACAAAAGTATAGGCCAATTCAGAAAAAGGATTGTAATATTCTTTTTCTTCTATAAAATAGACGCCATTTGTTGTGCTAAAGAAAATTTTGTCATCCCATTTCTCTATATCATATACGCCACCCTCCAGATCCCCATCTGGGTAGAAAGTTTCTTTGTTACCGTTGAGGTGTATTCTATCTATGCCGTTACCTGTACCTATCCATAATTCATTGTTAGGAGAAAGCGACAGGGCTGTTATGTTATTATTTTGTAGTCCATTTTTCTTTAACAAAAGCTGACGCGTTTGACCAGAGACGCTAGAGATGAGTATTCCACCGGTAAAAGTGCCTAAGATCAGTTCTCCTTTGTTACTTAAGAGGCCACAGCTGATTCTGTGCTTTATGAGATAGTCATTTGAGTTAGATTGCCATTTTTTGAATCTTCCATCTTGATATAAGTAGATGCCTTTCTTTTCGGTCAGTATGAATGTGCCTAGCATTGGTTCATGAAGAAAATCTATTATTTGATTTTGTTTCAGGAATTCGCTGCCTTCTATAAATTGTGAATTATATCCTGCGATTCTGTAGAGACCTTTGTCTTGCACATGATACCAGACCTCCTCTCCTGCTTTAGCCAGCTTAGTTATGAAGGCTTCTGTTGTTATGGTTTTCTGTTTGCTTGGATTGTGTATGAGTATCTCATTGTACTTGATTTTAATATATAGATCAGCACCGATGAGCTCCATATCCCATATTTCTTCTAAGTTTTCATTCTCTAATTGTAGTGAAGGTATAATGGACGTGTAGGCGAGCATGCCTTGCTCATTAGGAGAGAAATAGCCTATCTCCTCTTGTGCACCTATATAAATGGTATCTGGGCCCTTAGAAATCAGACATCTGAGAATAGTATTGTTAGTCGTAGGATGCACATCCCAGTTGTGCCCATCATATTCTAGCAGACCTCCATTATTGGCAAAATATTGTCTGCCATTGTTCCATATGGTTGCCCAATTTTGCGATCCAGCCTCATAATCATCTTTAGAGTAGTTATTTATCTGAGGAACGCCTAGATTCATTTGTTGAGAAAGAATCTCAGACGGAAAAAGATGAATTATGAGATTGAGTACGAGCCAATATCCAATAAAACCTGCTCGTATTATGTTTCTTTGTAATATGTTATGCTTCTTTTTGATGTAGCTCGTCTTAGTGCCTGATGTAGGCTTGATGTAGCATTCTCTGCAAATATAGCTAATTGACCTAGGTAACTTTAAGCCGTATGAGTCTGACAAGCAGAAACTGAGGACTCTAAAAAAATTATCTAGACCATTATAAAAACTAACCTGATGAAAAGATTTTTACTTTTTTCAATTTTTTGCCTGCCTTTACTTCTTACAGCACAGACGGTGCAGTTGGATTTTGAAACACCTGAAACTTCTACTAGTTTTCAAGCATTTGGAGGAAATTTAGAAGGAGAGGTGTTCGGAACTATTCCAAATCCAGATGCTTCTGGTATCAATACTTCAGCAAATGTCTTGGAGCTAAGAAAATCATCTGATGCTCCTTCTTGGGGGGGACTCTTTAGCAACCCTAACTTTGGAGTTGACGCTACTGCTGGAGGTCAGGTATGCTTTGATCTATGGATGGATCATGTCGGTACAGTGCGCCTCAAGCTTGAAATGGCTCAGTTTGATGATCCAGCTAATTATGAAATGGACGCAACTAATACTACTGCAAATGCCTGGGAAAGAGTCTGTTATGACTTAGGAGCCAATTCTTTAGGAGGAGACGGTACCCCAGCAACAGGAAAGAAATTTGTAAACTTTGTATTATTTCCAGATTTCAATGTAGAAGGTAATGGGACAGAGACGGTTTACTACGTAGATAATATCTCTACTCATGATGCTGCAGACCCAATAGTATGTTCGACACTATATGATTTTGAAACAACTCTAGTAGATAGTTTTTCTACTTTCGGAGCTACAGACACAACTTTATTAGCTTCACAAATGACTATCCCTAATCCTGGTCCCGATGCTGTAAACGGCTCAGATAATGTGATGGTTTATACCAAGCAAGCAGGCGCTCAGACCTGGGCTGGATTCTTCTGGGATACTAACCAAACCATAGATGCTAGTACTGCATACCAAGTTTGTCTTGACTACTGGTCACCGGTAGCAGGCCAGATTTTAGTAAAACTAGAAAATGGAGATGCTACACAGAACTGGGAAAGAGCTGTAAGCAGTAGTACTCCAGGTGGATGGGAAACTGTATGTGTAGACCTAAGAGAGGATACGCAAGGTGGTGACAGCATGGGACCTGCTACAGGAAGAAGTTTCACTAGAATGGTATTATTTCCAGAGTTTGGGGTAGAAGGTGGTGCAGATGATGTAGAGTTCTACTTGGATAATATTATAGTGAAAAGTGACTTTACCGTAAGAGATTATGATGTGACTTTCTCTGTGGATATGAATGAGTATACTGATGCTTTTACAACTGTATATGTCAGTGGATCATTCAATGGATGGAATGGAACTGCTAATCCTATGGAAGATGCAGATGGAGATGGAGTATGGACTACAACTGTTACAGTGCCACAAGGAGAAATAGAATATAAGTTCCAGGTAGATGACTGGACAGCTGATGAAAGATTTAATCGTTTTGATGAATGTGTCAAAGTTGTGGATGATGGTGCAGGCGGTATCTTTGTAAATAGAGTTGCCTTTGTTACAGACAATATTACGGAGGGACCTTATTGTTTTGGACAATGTTATGCTTGTGGTGATTCTTATACTGTGACGTGGAATGTGGATTTCAGTAGCACAACTATAGGACCTGGTGGACCATTTGTAGCAGGCGGCTGTTGTTTTGGTAACAGTGTACATGCATTGACTGATGATGATGGAGACGGCATCTATAGCCTGACAGTAAGAAGGCAAGCGGGCTTTGAGTCGCACTATACTTTCTTAAGTGATGCTTGTGCAGACTGGAGTTGCAAGGAGCTGATTGCAGGACAAGATTGTTCTGACCCTAATAATTTTGATGATAGATTTTTACCTGCACTTACTGAAGATGTAGTGATCAATACTTGCTATGGACAATGCATAGATGGTGCTTGTGAAGTGATTCCAAGAATACTGACTACTTTCCAGGTCAACATGAATAATGAAACAGTCAGTCCAGAAGGTGTTAGAATCGCAGGTACTTTCAATGGATGGCAAGATGAGATGATGACAGATGAAGGAAATGGAACTTACAGCTTCACTGTAGAGCTAGATGCTGGTGATTACGAATATAAGTTCAAGAATGGCCCTGACGGCTGGGAAGCGTTTGCGGAAGGCGAACCTTGCACAATGACAACTGATGATGGTTCAGGAAATATTTTCATCAATAGATTTGTTAATCTTTCTGGTAACACTGCAGAAGAAGTCTTGACTGAATATTGTTTTAATACCTGTGACAACTGTAGCGTAAGCGTAGACGATCTTATCATAGATAACTCTCTTTTCGCTATCCAGCCGACAATGAGCAATGCATATTTTGACATAACTTTTGGAACTCAAAAAGCTATTAACTTAAGAGTGGTTGCAGTGGACGGAAGAGTTGTAACTAATAATAAGCTGCCAACAGGTACTGGAAATTATAGACTGGATGCAACTGCTATGGATCAAGGTATGTACCTGGTCAGTATAATGACAGACACCGCTATCTCTACTCAGAGAATAATGGTGACTAACTAATAAGGAAGAAGAGCAAAAGAACTAGAGAAAGAACTAGAGAAAGAACTATGAAAAAACTATTAATACTATCTGTATTACTTACTTGCTGGCAGTTTGTTACTGCCCAGCAAGTAAATGGTACCATTATGGATGGCAACCAAGGTGAAGCACTTATAGGGGCTACTATCTTAGAGAAAGGAACAGATAATGGGACCATCACAGATCTTGATGGCAATTTTACCTTAGATGTCAGTACAGAAAATCCTGTGATAGAAATATCATTTATAGGTTATGCTACTCAGGAGATAAGCTATGACGGGTCGCCTATTACTCTTTCATTATTTGAAGATGCACAGACTTTGGATGAGATAGTTGTTGTGGGATATGGAGTACAGAAGAAGAAGGTGGTGACGGGAGCAGTTGCTCAAGTTAAAGCAGAAGCACTAGAAGACAAACAGATCGTAAATGTGCAATCTGCCTTGCAAGGAAGAACAGCAGGAGTAACAGTAGTTCAGGGATCTGGTCAGCCAGGGTCTGGTTCATTAGTTCGTATTAGAGGATTGTCAAATTTAGGAAGTGGTAATGCTCCTGTCTACATAGTCGATGGACTAGTCGTAGCAGAGGCTGGTATTAATGATCTCAATCCTAATGACATAGAGTCTATAGATGTGCTAAAAGATGGTGCTGGTGCAATATATGGTGTATCAGCTGCGGGTGGTGTTGTTCTTATTACAACAAAACAAGGTAGAAAAGGCTTTGAGGTTAATTACTCAGGTTCTTATGGTATACAAAATGTCGCTAGGAAAATAGCGGTTACTAATGCGACAGAATATGCAATACTCAGAAACGAATCGAGTGCTGCCGCTGGAGGACCTATCTTGTTTGAAGATCCACAAGCTCTTGGCGTAGGGACGGACTGGCAAGATGAAGTTTTTAGATCTAATGCACCTATGGCCAATCATAACTTGAGTCTGTCTGCTGGAAACGATAAGTCTACTTACTTTTCCTCCATAGGCTATACAACTCAGGAAGGCATAGTGTCTGCAGATAAATCAAAGTATCAAAGGTTCAACTTAAGATTCAATTCCACTCACGAGATTACAGACAGAATAAAAATTACAACTAACATTGGTTACACAAAAAATGAAACCAAAGGAATCGGAACCAATAGTGAATTTGGCTCTCCGCTTAGTAGAGCTCTTAATTTGGATCCTATTACTCCTGTGTACGAAACTGATGAACAAGAATTAAGTGAGCAACGGTACCAGCAGGAAAATATTTTGGTAGATGAGAACGGGATATATGGAATCTCTGAATATGCTGGATCAGAAACACTTAATCCTGTTGCCGCACTCTCAATCATAAACTCTAGAGGTTATGCTGATAAATTTTTGGGAACTGGAACACTAGAATTTAGTCTGACTGATTATTTGAAATTTACAGGAAGGATAGGTGTAGACAGATCTTTCTGGGGTGGAGAATCATTTAACCCTGTTTTCTATTTGAACGCTGCTAATAGATTAGATCTTAATACCTATGGTCGTAATCTTAATAACGGAACAGATTTATTAGGAGAGGCTTTTCTGAATTTTGAAAAAGACTTTAATGGTCATGAGTTAGAACTTACCTTAGGACATAGTGCTCAGCGAGCGACAGGTGGAGGTATAGGCTTGACTCTTCAGAATATACCAGTAGACAATCTTGAAGATGCTTCCTTGGCATGGCCCACGACACAAGAGCAACAAAGTCCATTTGGATATGAGTATGAAGGTAGAAAAGTATCTTATTTCGGTAAGCTTAATTATGAGTACAAAGAGAAGTATCTCTTAGGATTTATCATGAGACGTGATGGTACTGTGAGATTTGGTGAAAATAAAAGATTCGGTCTATTCCCGTCTGTTTTATTTGGATGGAATGTTTCGGATGAAGGCTTCTTCCCAGCAACATCTATGGTGAATTATCTGAAGATTAGAGGTTCATACGGCATCTTAGGTAATGACAATATTGGGGACTTCCGATATCTTGCTAGAATAGATCAGAATGCTAATTATACCTTTGGAGAAGGAGATAATCTAGTCATTGGGTCGACGCCAGGTGTACTGAGTAATCCTGACTTAAGATGGGAAACCACCAACATGTTTAACATTGGTCTTGATGCTAAGTTGTTTAAAAATGTCACTCTAGCATTAGATTTTTATAAAAGAAAAACCGAAGGATTATTAGGTGATCTGTCTTTGCCTCGTTTAGTAGGATTTGGAAATCCTGTGGGTAATATCAGCACCTTACAGAATCAAGGTTTTGAAATAGAGCTTGGATTTGAAAAGAGTAAGAATGAGTTTGAATATGCCATCAATACGACTTTTGGTTACAATCAAAACCAGGTGCTATTCATTACTGACGAATTAGACTTTCTGCCTGGCTTTAGATTTGGTCCTTCTGGAGTAGAAATGACTAGAACCTCAGTAGATGAACCAGTAGGTTACCTATTTGGATATAAGACTGATGGCTTGTTCCAGAACCAAGAAGAAATAGACGCTTACGTAAATGCAGAAGGAGAATTACTTTTACCTGATGCTGTTCCTGGAGATGTGAGATTTGTGGATCTCGATGGGGATGGAGATGTGGACCCAGATGATAGAACTAAATTAGGTAATGGTTATGCACCGATTTCTTATGGAATAGATATCAATTTATTTTGGAAGAGTTTAGATTTCAAATTGTTTGGTAGTGGGGTTGCCGGTAACGAAATTTTCAATACCACAAGGAGATTTGATCTGAATTCGTCTAACTATCCTGTAGAGGCACTCGAAAGATGGACTGGAGAGGGGACTAGTAATAGCTTCCCAAGGCTAACAGATAATGATAGAAATATGAATTTCTCCAGAAGTTCAGATCTTTACTTGGAGGATGCTGATTTTTTCAAATTGAGAAATGTACAGATTGGATATAACCTAAGTGAAGAACTACAAGATAAATTTAATGTAGGCGCTTCTAGATTCTATGTGGCGGTAAATAATTTATACACCTTCACTAAGTATTCTGGTTTTGAGCCAGAAATAATAGGTAATGTAGATAGAGGTCAGTATCCCCAACCCAGAGTATACTTAGTAGGACTGAATGTGAAGTTTAACGCTAAATAAATAAGCCAAAAAATGAAAAAGATAAATATTTTAATCACCATACTTGTTTTCTCTTTTCTTTCTTGTGGAGAAGGCTATCTAGATCTAGATCCTATAGCTCAGAATACAGAAGCCAATTTTTATCAGACCGAAGAGCAAATGTTTCAAGCATTAGTAGGTGTATATGATGTTATATCATGGACAGGAACTGCTGGCTGGACTATGAATCTGGGTTTGCTGACGGCTGCTTCTGATGAGACTTTTGCAGGAGGAAGTGATCGTTCTGACCAACCTAGTTGGGTGGCATGGGATGAGTTTACACTAACCTCAGAGATAGGACCACAGTCTGGATTTTGGGAAAAGTATTATGCAGGCATAGGTCGTGCAAATGTACTTTTAGAAAAAATCGAAGAGTCTGAGGGACTAGACCAAGCTCTAATGAATAGATTCGTTGCTGAGACAAAGTTCTTGAGGGCTTATTATTATTTTGAACTAGTGAGACTTTTTGGTGATGTACCTTTAATAATCTCAAGAATAGGGCCTGATGCTGCTAGGGAACAAGTGAGAACTCCCAAAGCACAAGTTTATGCTCAGATAGAAAGTGATCTCTTAGCAGCATACAATGAGCCAGGGATACCTGAGGTGCCTATATCCTCAGAAATAGGACGTATAACCAAAGGTGCGGTAACTGCTATGCTCGGCAAGACCTTAATGTATTCTGGTGATGATAGTCGATTCTTAGATGCTGCAGCTTATCTAGAAGAAGTGATTAATTCTGGCAACTATTCATTAGAGTCTAACTTCGAAGATATTTTTAGATACGATAACGAATGGAACTCAGAATCTATCTGGGAGATTCAGTATTCAGCTGAGGCACGAGCAGGCTGGGATAGATTCGGAAATGGTTCTGAAGGGAATTATACAACCCAGTTTATAGGGATGAGAGAATATACGGGCCCAACTTCTTCTCAGTATGATGGTCCCAGTTATGCGACAGGCTGGAGTTTTTGTCCTGTATCTTTAGACTTAGTGGATTTCATGAAAAATGATCCACGTTATCGGCATACGATTATTGATGGCAATCAACTAAAAAATCTTGGAGCTGCTTATACACCAGGCTTCCAAAACACAGACTATTTCCTTAGAAAATATGCTCCTGTAGAAGACTTTAGAGCTCCAGATGGTGAGCCTGCACTGAACTGGAGTAATAATGAAAGAGTCATCAGACTAGCTGATGTTCTATTAATGGCAGCAGAGTGCCTAGTAAGAGGTGGGGGAGACGAAGGACAAGCAACAGCTTATGTGAATAGAATCAGATCAAGAGTTAGTCTACAGCCTATAAGTAATTCTGGACAGTCTCTTTTAGATGCTATATACAGAGAAAGAAGAATGGAGTTGGCGACTGAAGGACATAGATTCTTTGATTTGGTCAGAACTGGTCAGGCAGCTCAGTTTCTACCAGATTTTGTAGAAGGGAAACATGAAGTGCTACCTATTCCGCAAAGTGAAATTGATTTGACACAAGGCTCATTGATTCAAAACCCAGGTTATTAATCTTTAAATGCAGAAAATGAAATCAACAATATATTTATTAGTTTTTGTCTTGTTAGGATTTATCGCCTGTGAGCCAGCAATTGAAGACAAAATAGATTTACCACCCGCACCCTCAGAGGCTAGCTTTGACATCATAGAATTAGAAGCTAGTAACACCTATAGTTTTGTGAGTACTACTCCAGGCGCTTTCCTCTACAGTTGGGATCTAGGAAATGGTACGACAGGAACCTCTGAAGAAATAGAAGGTTATTTTCCAGAGAAAGGAGGTTACTTGATCACTCTTAGAGTCTTTAATGCAGGTGGCCATGTCACCAGCACTAAGACCCTAAATGTTCCTGAAAATGCTGTCATAGAAGCTGAGCCCTGTGAAGCAGGTACACTAACAGAATATCTTTCTGACTGTGATCAGAAGACCTGGTCATTAAATCCTGCAGAAGGCGCACTACTAGTAGGCCCGCCAGGACTTACAGAAACATGGTGGCAAAATGATATCAATGTAGTCAGCGAAAGATTTTGTGCATGGGATGATGAATGGACTTTCTTTGAGGATGGAACCATGACTTATGATACTAAAGGTGATATATGGGGAGAGGATTACCTAGGCTTTGACTTTTCTTGTGTAGCCACTGCTGATATGCCTGCTGATGTAGCAGCCTGGGGTGATGGCACACATATGTACATTGCTAATGGTGCTACTAACGAACTAGCCCTTATTGGTAATGGTGCTTTCATAGGCATCCCTAAAGCCGCCAATGGACAAGAAGTAGGCTTCCCGCAAAGTGGCGTTACTTATACTGTGACAGAAATGAGTACTAATACAGATGGCAAAGATTTGCTAGTCGTACAAGTAGATTACACAGCAGGTATCTGGCAGTTTACTCTAGTAGAAAAATAGCAGGTGTCTAGAATCATACTCATATTAGCCTCATTCACAGTTCTAGGTTTTTTTATGATGGCAGACCAAGAAACTGCTATTGTATTAGATTCCCATGCTTCTAATTATACTCTAGTATGGTCAGATGAGTTTGACTATGAAGGCCTTCCTGATTCTGAGAAGTGGTCTTATGATATAGGTGATGGCTGCCCGCACTTGTGTGGGTGGGGTAATAATGAGCAGGAGTATTACACAGAAAAAACGCTTAAAAATGCTCGCGTAGAAAATGGGCAACTAGTTATAGAAGCGCACAAGGAGACGATAGCAGATCGCAACTATAGTTCTGCTCGACTAGTCACCAAAGGGAAAGGCGACTGGACCTATGGGAAAATAGTGGTCAGAGCCAAGAACCCTAGTGGTAAAGGTACCTGGCCTGCCATATGGATGCTCCCTACTGAGAACAAATATGGAACCTGGCCCGGAAGTGGTGAGATAGATATAATGGAACATGTCGGCTATGCAGCAGATAGTATTTTCAGTACCGTGCATACTGTTGCATATAATCACATGCATGGAACTCAGAGAGGTGGCCACAAAGTTGTCAAAGACTCTGAGTCCGAATTCCATAATTATGGTATAGAATGGGATAGTAAGAAAATAGACTTTCAGATAGATGGGTCTACAATTTTCACTTTTGAAAATGAGCGGAAGTCATCGGAGGAATGGCCCTTTGATCAAGATTTTCATTTAATTTTAAATCTAGCAGTAGGTGGTCATTGGGGAGGAAAGTATGGTGTAGATGACAACATCTGGCCACAAAGACTGTTAGTAGATTATGTAAGAGTATATAAAAAAGATAATGAGAGGAATTTTTAAAATACAATTAGGATTTATATTAAGCTTAGCTTTTCTTTTATCAAACTGCGGAGGTGAAGAACCTGGCGGTGGAGAAGAAATGAAAATTATCCCTAGGATCAATATCAGTGGTGTTTCAGAATTAGAAGGAAATAACGGTAATAAAGATTTTCTTTTTTCTGTTGTCCTCTCAGCTGCAGGAACAGACAAGATCACTGTCGAGTACGAAACACAAAATTCTACAGGTCTAGCTGGAGAAGATTATGAAGAAACATCAGGGGTCTTAACTTTTGAAGTAGGAGAGACTGCCAAAACTATAGCGGTACCTGTCATTGGAGATGAGATAGAAGAGGAAGAAGAGCAGTTCTTTTTGTCTTTGTCCAATGCTGTAAACGCCACCATCTCTGTAGGTGATGCTATAGGCACCATCAAGAACGACGAAGGCATCGTAGACAATGCCGGTGATGGTTATATGACGCCGCTAGAGTATGATGATTATACTCTAATGTGGAATGATGAATTTACAGGCTCTGTGCTAGATCCAAATACCTATACACATGAGCAAGGCGATCACGGCTGGGGAAATGAAGAGCTGCAAAACTATACTAACAGTCCTGCCAATTCTTACCTTGATGAAGGTAAGCTTATCATAGAGGCGAAAGAAATAAGTCCCGGAAAATATACTTCTGCTAGAATAGTGACGAAGGATAAGATGGAGTTTAATTTCGGTCGAGTAGATATCCGTGCTAAAGTACCTACTGCACAAGGCATCTGGCCAGCGCTGTGGATGCTAGGTGGAAATTTTGGCGATGTGGGCTGGCCTGCATGTGGTGAGATAGATATAATGGAACTCGTCGGATTCGAGCCCAATACCGTACATGGTACTGCGCACTATGGTCCACAAGGACAAGCTTATAGCCACAACATGGGAGATAAGATATCCTTACCTGGAGGCGCTATATTCTCAGAAAAATTTCACGTATTCTCTATCGTATGGGAAGCAGATAGAATAAAATGGTATATGGATGACCAGTTGTTTTTCTCATTATGGAAAGGCGATATAGGTACCGATGTCTGGAGATTCAACCAAGAATTCTTTTTTATACTCAACGTAGCCGTAGGAGGAAAATGGCCAGGCTATCCAGATGCCACCACGACCTTCCCTCAGCAGATGGTCATAGACTATATACGTGTATTCCAAAAATAGCCAAATAATGAAATTATTGCACTCTTACTACTTGCTGCTCATTGCATGCTTTATAATCGGATGCAATTCCTCCAGTGTGCTCTCAGATTCTCAAAATCGAGTAGCAAATGTGGAAACAGAAGAATCCCCAGTCTCTCCTTTTGTAAAAGACCTAATGTCTAAAATGACGCTTGCAGATAAAGTAGGGGAAATGACGCAACTTTCTGTAGATGTCATAAGCGTCGGAGATCCTTATAATCTTAAGGAGCCACATACCTTAGATGTAGCCAAGCTGAAAAATATTCTTGTAGACCTGAGAGTGGGATCCATACTAAATTGTGGCGGACATGCTTATACAAAGGAGCACTGGAATGCTATTATAGATACAATGCAGTCATACGCCAAGCAAAAAGATAGTGGCATACCTGTGCTCTATGGTATAGATGCCATACACGGCACGAACTATACACAAGGCTCTACACTTTTTCCGCAACAACTCGGCCAAGCGGCCACTTGGAATCCTGCACTGGCAAAAACATGTGGGGAAGTCACGGCCTATGAAACCAGAGCTTCTGGTATTCCATGGGCTTTCTCTCCAGTCTTAGATATAGGAAGAGATGCAAGATGGCCGAGACTATGGGAAACATATGGAGAAGATACCCACCTCGCTAAAGCCATGGCTACAGCATATATCTCTGGTATGGAAGGAGATGATATCAGTGCGGCTGATAAGGTTGCTAGTTGTATGAAGCATTTCCTTGGATATAGTGTTACGCTAAGAGGAAAGGACAGAGGGCAAGCCTGGATTCCTGAGAGACAGTTGTTAGAATATTTTACACCTACTTTCCAGGCTGCAATAGATGCTGGAGCTAAGACAGTAATGATTAATAGTGGAGAGATGAATGGCATACCAGTCCATGCTAATGAAAAAATTCTTGTGGACTTACTCAGAACCAAATTGGGTTTTGAAGGTCTGGCTGTTACAGACTGGGAAGATGTAGGTTACTTAGTTAATAGACATAAGATAGCTACTGACTTTAAGGATGCCATCAGGATCGCTATTAATGCAGGTATAGATATGGCTATGGTGCCGATGGATGCTTCTTTTCCAGTTTTGCTAAAAGAGCTTGTAGAAGAAGGTAAAGTGTCAGAAAGGAGAATAGACGAAGCGGTAGGAAGAATCCTAAGTCTGAAAGAAGAGCTAGGCTTATTTAAGCCTACCCAAGACCCTACTAGCTACACAGAATTTGCCTCAAAAGCTAGTCAAGCAAAAGCATTGACAACAGCAGAAGAAAGTATTGTTTTAGTAAAGAATGACGATAATACATTACCACTATCCACGGAAAGTAAAATCTTAGTAGTCGGTAAGAATGCCAATACTTTGAATTCTCTAAATGGTGGTTGGACAGGAACTTGGCAAGGTACTGATGCCAAGTATAATACGCCTGGAAAAAGAACTATTCTGGAAGCTCTTCAGCACAGAAGCGGTGCCAAGATTATGACAGCTACTGCAGATGATGCAGTCAGTGCTGCTGCAAGTGCAGAAGTAATAGTGGCTTGCATAGGAGAGACGCCATATACTGAGAAGCCCGGTGACATAGATGACTTAGATCTGGATGCTGATCAGGTAGCGCTGGTAGAGGCGATGCAGGAAACTGGGAAGCCTGTAATATTAGTTGTCATAGAAGGACGACCTAGAATAGTAAGAGAACTGGTAGATGCTTCTAAGGCTATTATGATCGGTTTCTTGCCGGGGGATGAAGGTGGTGAAGCCATTACCAATATTCTCTACGGTGAGGCCAATCCATCAGGACGCTTACCTATTACCTATCCCAAATATTCTAATGACTTAGTAACATACGATCACAAGGGAACAGATTTAGTGCACAGAGATTTCTCTATGAATGGCTTCAATCCGCAATGGGAATTTGGCTATGGGTTATCATATACGACTTTTGAGTACTCTGCACTTTCTGTTATGAAGAACATGGCTGGTGGGATGGATGTCAGTGTCACCGTGACCAATACTGGAGACCTAGCAGGAAAAGAAGTGGTGCAAGTTTTTGTTACCGATGAAGTAGCTAGTATTACACCTGCCGTGAAAAGACTTCGAGGATTTGAGAAATTAGCTTTGGAGCCTGGTGCTTCTACCACAAGTAAATTTGTCATTACTAAAGAGGATCTTTCTTTTGTAGGAAGAGACAACAATTGGATCTTCGAGCCAGGAGACTTTACAGTAAGGGTAGGATCACTAGTTGAGAAAGTGAAGCTTTAGGGATTTTACTATTCTGAAATATATTTTTTCATTACTCAAGCCTTGTTGATGCGCAGTACAAAAGCAGTTGTTTCCTTATTCTGTATCATTCTTTTTACCACTGCATCACTTTTTAGTCAAGGCTTCCTTAGAGCAAGTGACAAGAATATCGTCAATGCCGCAGGAGAGAACTATCTCTTGCGTGGGATGGGTCTAGGTGGATGGATGTTGCAAGAAGGCTATATGTTACAGACGGCGGAATTTGCCACTGCACAATATCAAATCAGAGAAAAGATAACTGAGCTTATAGGAGAGCAAGCAATGCTAGACTTTTATGAGTCATGGTTAGCTAATCATTGTACCAAGGCTGATATAGATTCCCTTGCTGCTTGGGGGTTTAATTCTGTACGCCTACCGATGCATTATAATTTATTTACCCTACCCATAGAAGACGAGCCAGTTGCTGATGAAAACACTTGGTTTGAGAAAGGCTTTGAATTAACTGATCAGCTCATCGAGTGGTGCAAGGCGAATGATATGTATGTCATACTGGACCTGCACGCAGCGCCTGGAGGGCAGGGCTATGACCAAGCCATCTCCGACTATGATCCTACTAAGCCTTCTTTGTGGGAGAGCAATGCCAATAAAAGAAAAACCATCGCGCTATGGCAAAGAATAGCTGAACGCTATGCTGATGAGCCTACCATAGCTGGCTATGACTTACTCAATGAAGTCAACTGGGATCTAGGAGGTAATACCCTTAGAACCCTGTATAGAGAAATAACAGAAGCGATACGAACTGTAGATAACAACCACATTGTCTTTATAGAAGGTAACTGGTTTGCCAATGATTTCACAGGTCTCACTCCGCCCTGGGATGATAATATGGTGTATAGCCCTCATAAGTATTGGTCCATCAATGACCAAGCTTCTATCCAGTGGGTATTGGACTTGAGAGAAGGCCAGAATGTACCCTTGTATCTAGGAGAAAGTGGAGAGAATTCTAACGTATGGTTCAGAGATGCTATTCGCCTTCTGGAGGATAACAACATTGGTTGGGCCTGGTGGCCGATGAAAAAAGTAGAGTCTATTTCTGGGCCTTTATCTATCACTAAGTCAGATGATTATACCGCTTTACTTAATTACTGGAAAGGCAATGCGCCAAAGCCTTCTGTCTCCAAAGCAACTGAGACCTTAATGGCACTAGCGACTAATACCAATATCGCTAACTGTACTTTTCAGAAAGATGTCATAGATGCTATGTTTAGGCAAGTATATTCTGATGAGGCTATTCCTTATGAGATACAGCAAGTGCCAGGTGTGGTGTTTGCCTCAGAATTTGATCTTGGAGTCAATGGCTCTGCTTACTATGATAATGAGTATGGAAATTATTCTGTCTCCACTGGTAATTATACTCCATGGAATACTGGCTGGGCTTATCGTAACGATGCCGTAGACTTACAAGTAATAGATGATAACATTAACTCTAACGGATATAATGTAGGTTGGATGGCAGAAGATGAGTGGATGCAGTATAGTATAGAAGTGGCAGAAGATGCTGTGTATGCAGCCAGGATAAGATATGCGGCAGGGAGCAGTGGCGGGAGTTTTCATTTGAGCACTGAGGATGGTGATGTCAGTTCTACAAAAAATTTGCCTAATACAATGGGCTTTGATAACTGGAGGACCTATACCCTTGAGGATGTGATCTTGACGACAGCTGATAGTAAATTAATATTCCATGTGGATGGCGAAGGTTATAATCTTAGCAGTCTAGAATTCATTAAACAAGGGGAATTGTCAGATCTAGCAACGACTTTTGTTTCAGCGAGTACGGAAGATGAGCAGACGATTGCTGTCGTGGTTAATAAGCCTTTAAGTGTTTTTGATAATGTCATGCCGAGTAATTTCACGATAACTGTTAATGGGAACTTGGTGCCAGTGGAAGACGTGGTTTTTGATGCGGCATCTAGGACTTTCAGACTTCGCATACAGAATAGCTTTTTGTCCACACATACCATCAGGGTCACCTATGATGGTAATGGCGGGATACAAGCAGTGGATGGAACGATACTGGATGCATTTACCTTGGAGCCAGTTAAGAATAATCTGATTTTTTACAATCCTATTCCAGGGACTCTAGAAGCAGAAGATTACTATTTCCAATCTGGTGTCCAACTAGAAGATACTGAAGATGCAGGTGGAGGGCAGAATGTCGGTTATCTGGATACTGGAGATTATCTAGATTACTATGTCAATGCAACAGTAGAGGGTAATTATCAAGTGTCGTACAGAACGGCTTCTGAGAGTGCGACAGGCGTTATGGAACTCTTACTTATAGAAGGTAATGAAGAGACGCTATTGCATACCATCAGTGTGCAGCCTACAGGTGGGTGGCAATCATGGACGACGACCTCTAAAGATATCACCCTACCTAAGGGGAGGCATCAGTTGAGAATACTGATTAAGGAAGCACCTTTTAATATTAACTGGATAGACTTTGGGTCTTATACGGCGACGGAAGAACTTTCGACTATTACCCAGTTTTCTGTTTTTCCTAATCCTGCTAAAGACTTTATAATTCTGAGTGCAGAGTTGGAAAGGGCAGAGCACTATACTTGTAGGCTCGTAGATGTTCTCGGTAATAGCATCAGAGAATGGAAAGTGCAGAACACCTCTTTGCTTCATCAGAAGGTTTCTATGGAAGAATGTCTTTCTGGGAATTACTTTCTTATCATTGAGTCTAGTAGAGGAGAGCAAACTGTTAGAAAAATATCAGTTGTAGACTAGTCAAGATTTCTTCTTGTATCTAATTCTTTTCACGATTTAAATTACTTCCTGTTAATCTGACTGATTATTGTACCATCTTCTATTTTGTCATCTTCAGCCAGTAAGAAGGCCTTGCTCAGCACTATAGAAAGACCTCTGTCTCCTTCAAAGGGGATAAAGATATTCTTAGTTGCTGTATCAGCAGATCTAGAAGGTACGATGCATAAATACTGATCATTAGGTTCCATGAGAATATTACCACTTCCAATGTGAATTTTGTAGGTTCTAACTTGGCCTTTGATGATCAAAAATTTTCCTACTATCTCTGCTTTGTCTCTAATCTTCTTGAGTCGAGGCAGTAGTCCCTGAAGGATTTCTTTTCTGGTTTTAGCGATTTCATTGAGGTCACCAAAGGAGTATGATTGCCAGTAATCTCTATACTCTCTGCGCTCACCATTGTTGTCCATCCACTGAGGGTCATTGCCTACACTGGCGACACCAACAAATAAATCCACATCTCTCATGATTTCTGTAAAGACCATTTTTGGCACATCTATAAGATCTAAAGTATTGCCATCTTCATCTTTAAATTTGACCTGGTCAGTAGCGACATATAGCCAGATGCCCGCTTCATTGAAAGCATCATCATGAATCAATTCGTCTATCCAATATTCTGCAACGATACCATGCTCTGGCAAGTACTTGGAACAAGTGGAATTATCTCTACCATCATCATAAGAACCCATCAGTGCATATTTCCAGTCTCTGATACTTGCTAGTGAATTAAACTGATGTTGTTTTAGTATATGAGCTGCCATCCTGTTAGAATAGGACTTGGTATTTATTTCTGCCTCAGTGAGAATATACAATTCTCTGAACGCTTGCTTGATAGGTTGCTTCCATTCTAAGGCTATCATCTTCTCTCGCCAAGCTACAATTTCATCTTCTGTGGAGACTACTGGATGCCACAGTTTTACCTTAGTATCTTCAGAAATAGAATCTATGTTTTTGCCATCTAAGGTTTTCCATCCACCCTCCTGCCATATGCCATTAGCCATTTCTTTGCCTGCTCCAAAAGACCAAATCAATTTTGAGGCAATCGGGAACACCAGACCATGGTCTAGGTAGTACTTCTTAAAGGAAGTGTAATCCCAGCTGCGATCTAGAATAAACTGATTATCAATTCTCTGTTTTTGGGCGGAGAAGACTTTCTGTATTTCTTTGACCTCTTTCCTTGCATCTGCGAGTTTCTTCTTGAGTGCAGGTGTATTTTTTACAATAGAAGGCACACTTTTCATGGATGAGCCATCTGGCTTTATCCATTGCTGAATGACTTTCGCTCCTTGGATGCTTATTTTTAGTTTGTACTCTCCAAACTCAATGTTCTTTACCCCTGCCACCATACCATAATGGGGTACAGCCATTTCCTTTAGTTCCTCTACCGAGACCTTGTATTTTTTTGCACCCTCTAAGAGTAGCTTGTCTATGCTTTTCCTGACATTATTTTGCCGCACCTTAAGCTTTAGTCTGGATAAAGCGCCTAGGCCGTCTTTGCCCTTCATATTGCCTAGAATTTTGACACATGCATTTCCAATAGAGGCTGCGGCAGGGCCTTTACCAGGAATCTTTTTGTAGCACTTTTCAGCTAGGCTAGTCATCAGGAGAATAGTCTCTTTATCGGAAAAACGGCCACAAGTCCATGCTAGACCTTTGATGAAATTTTGACTTTTGTCAGTAAGGAAACTAGATTCTGTATAGGTGTAGGTATTGCCATTCCACTCATTGGTTTTAGTAGTAATAATTACTTCCTTCTTGATAGCTGTTGCTAATAGTTTGTGGACTGTAGTTCTATAATTATCTAAGCCTATTTTGTCTAGTTCTAAATTGATTGCTTTACTGAATTTTACTGTTGGCTTTGATCCAGAGACGCCAGCGGCTAAGTGAAAGATTCTATTGTAGTTAGTTGCATTGTTCTTTATGCCAGCGATAACCTCATTGACTTCGTCACCGATGTCATTAGTTTTTATCTTGAAGGGGGGCTCTTCTCCATCATGTATCAGAGCTTCTAGCTTCTTTAAGGCTTTCGTCATGTCACTTCCGTAGGAGTAACGATCAGTATCTTTGAATACTTCCCAGGCCAATATAGACTCTATGTAATTCTTTAGTTTAGCGGAAAGGGAGTTAGTCTTGAGATAGTACTCTATTTGTTTGATGGAATGATTGATGGGGAGGCTACTTAGATTGAAATGGAAGGTGTGGTGGTTGCTTAGCTTATTGTCTAGATAGCAGTATTGTTCAAACAATGCCATCCATTCCTCTTCAGTATAATCAAGTTTTTTTCTCATTATACCTGCTAGCATTGCATCTATAATATTGCAGGCATAATGAAGGTAGATTTTTCTATTGTAACTATAACCGACTACTGTTTTAGACGCCTTGATTTTAAGATCCGTGTAATGGTCTAATAATTTTGAAATGAATTGTTTGAGCTCGTCAGCGGGCTGGGCTTTTAGCTCCTTATATTCTTCTACGTCTTTGAGGTCATTTGCACTTAAGACATAATGCGTCTTATTGTGTATCGTTTTAATTAGTGCTTTTAGCTCACTTGTAGAATCTTGCTTTTCCTTTTCATTTTTCTTTTTAAAAAAATTGAACATTCCAGTAAGCTTTTAGCCACCTACTAATGGGGTGAGTTTAATAAAGGAAACTTTGGTAGAACTATCTACTAGAAATTTTTGATCTAATTGATCTACCTGCTCATCATTTACTAAGATGAAAAAGGCATTTTTATTAAAAGCATCTAGCGCAACATAGATCTGCTTCTCTACATCTATCGCAATTTTGGCTTTCTTATTTAACCTGCTTTCCATATCCGTGGGAAGTACTAAACCTTCTCTGTAACTGTCTAGGTTTTCTTGATATTTGAGAACTTCTAGCTTTATACGTGCAGAAATAAGTTCTTCTACAGAAATATATTCCTTTTCAAATTGGAGAGCTATTTCGTTCAATAACTTTCCTGAAGCTGATTCATCTTTGATTTTTATAGTTGTCATCTTGTTTTATTGTTGCATTATCCTTTCATCTAAAACTAAGAAAAATATTAATCATATTCACAAGCCGATTGGGTGACTTTAAAAAAACAGTACTGTTGGTGATACAAGTAATCCCATTAATATCTCTAAAATTCCTGATTGTATGCTAGTTGTTTTGCATTACTTCAGAGCGATCATCTGACTTAATGTTTTCCTCAGAACCAGTTATTATACATTCGTTGATAATGGCCTGAGTGGTTATAATGCTATCCTTAGAAGTACTGATGTCAAAGCCTACTTTGTTACCTGAAAGAACATTGGTGTTGAAAGTAGCTTCAGAGGATTGCTTTAAGATGACGCCTATCCCGCAATCCTTTATCACATTTGATTCTACTATCAGGTCTGTAGACCGCCCAAAGTTTTCACTTCCCAGTTCCATACCTGCGTCAGCATAGCCAGAAATCTGGTTGTCTTTTATAAGAGTGCCTTTGCAGCCATTGAGATCTATAGCGTCATCTATACCATCCTTGAAGATGTTATTAATTATCTCCCCTCTGTCACAATTAATATACTCCACACCATCAGGTACTGTCTGGAATTGGCAATTCTTCACCACCGCATCATTGACATCATGCAATAAAAATCCTTCAGCTTTATTGACACCTGTGACTTTACAATTTTCGATGAGTACCTTCCCAAACCAAAAGCGAGCGGCTGCCCACTCCCAATTGAGGTTTTGCCTATTTATGAAATGGACATTCGAAAAATGATTATTGGAGTTATAGGAGGTCACAATACCATCTTGGATAGTAGTGTGCTGGATTTTAAATTGTTTCGCTTCGTTTTTTAGTTTGAGATAGCCCCAGCCAGGATCTTGATTTTTGGCTTTAATTAGAACAGGTTCTACTGCTGTGCCATTAATAAATACATCCCCAAAGCAGACGATATTTATTCCATCACCTATGATGAGTTCAGCCCCTGCGTCTATAGTAATGGATTGGCCTACAGCAGTTTCTATATGTTTATCAATGTGATGTGGAGAGTCTGCTTGGTTAAATACAATAGGGCTGTGGTTCCTATCTTTGCAACCTATAAATGATAAGATAGTGATAATTAAAATCAGCGTTCTTGTTATAGTCATTTCTGCCATTCTGTTCTGAGAAGGGCACAAGATAAGTAAATCACTGTTCAGGCATTAATTACGTTAGCTAACTAAGAACTTTTTTCATCATAAATTGATTGTAATTGCGTTACTGTATTTGAAAAGCTGAATAATGATTAGACTAGTTGTATGTGTATGGCTTCTTTTTAGTTCTGGGCTCGTTGCCCAAGAGGCTTATAATGATATGTACAGATCCTATAATGTGGAGATAGGCCTAGAAGAAGATTCTATTACTTACTTATACGAAATATTCTTTACCGCTACAGATTCTAGTTCGAGATCTAAGTATGAGACTGTCTCTTTGGACACTTTTGTTTTCTTATTGAAAGAAGATCTCAAGGTGCTGCCAGAGGACAAGCGACAGGTCTTCTTTTATATTCATGGAATGATGGGTGGCCAGAGAATGAATTTCAGAATGACAAAAGAGGACTTAAGGGATAGATATATTTCTAATGAAAATTCTGATATAGGAAGACTAATCACGTTCAGGTGGCCTGGAAATAAACCAGCTTACCAAGCTGACAAGGCTAATGTGTTTGTCGTCGCAGAGTCTATGTCTTTTATGATGCAAAATATTATTAGCTCGGTGCAAGATGCAAAACTGGGAGGAACTGAAAAAGTAGAATTCGACATGATGAGCCATTCCCTAGGCTGTGAGCTTTTCAAGGAAATGGTATTCTATTTTAAGGAAGAAAGAAAATATTTTGATCAGATATTGTTATGTGCACCGGACCTTGATGTGGATGTGTTTGTGAAAGAAGGCCCTCTGTACAGCCTACATAATTATGCCAATAGAGTAACGACCTATCATTCTAACAAAGATCTCACCTTGGGTTTTTCGCGTAAGCTAAATGAGAAGGGAAGGTTAGGCATAGATGGGCCGCATGATGAGTCCTATGATCATGCTTCTTACATTTTTGTGGATATGACTCAGGTGAGCGATGAGAAGTTTTTTCCTATGAAACTTACTGGACATGCTTATTATCGAGGTTCAGATATAGCCAGTGCGGATATGTTGTCTACCATGTTGGGACAAGAGGCTCAAGAAATTCCCCTCAGGGTCAAAAGGAAAAAAGCGCCCGGAAGCCACTACAAAGTCGTACCTGCAGAAGAAGATAATGAATAAAAATAAGTGCTCTCAGATTAGAGAGCACTAATGGATAGTTATTCTATAACTCTACCTAATGACTCCAACATCCCCTGTATATATCTTGGTCTCACCATTGATAAATTCCACCTCTACGATATAAGCATAGGTTCCTATGGCTACTTTTTCGTTTCTATAGGTGCCATCCCACCCGCTCTCTATATTGCGATCTGTTGTTCGTGCACCTATGTAAAGAGGGTTCCCCCATCTGTCATAGATAGATAACTGACTAGAGGCTACTGTAGCAGAAGCTCCTATGTTAAATAGGTCATTGACCCCATCGCCATCTGGGCTGATGATATTGGGAAAGTAAATATCTATTTCCAATATGGATCTAATGAAAACAGAATCCAGAGCGACACATAAGAGATCATTGGTGGATTCGAAATAGATCCACTCATCATCGTGTACGAGATAGTCTAGGACTAGTGCATCGCTCAGAAACATGTCTACCTCTGTCCACTCATTATTGATAAGATCACCTCCTTTAACCTCAGGTTCTAGAATAATAGTTTCACCATAATTCAGCTCCAGTTCTTCTTCTACATTTATCCGAGTAAGATTTTCACCCACTTCTAAGTCTAGTACTATGAGACTATCACAGCCATTAGAGTTCATAATGGTATCAAAGTAGATGCCTGCTGCAAAAAGATCCAATTCTCCAAAAGCATAGGTTTCACCTTCACAGATCGTATCTCTCATTTCTCTCTCAGTGTCAGGAAGGACAGTAAGACTTACAGTAATGATGGAATCACAGCCCTCAGAGGTAGTCATTACCTTGAGATATTCACCAGCTTCCTCCAGTTCTTCATCGCCGAATAAATAGTAGCTACCTTCACAGATTTTAATGTCTAGATCCATATTGTATGTTTGATGTTCTGTCAGCTCTAGAGTGATTAGACTATCACAACCATCAGAAGTCATGAACATATATTCATAGGTTCCAGGATTGGTCAATATTTCTCCATTGTATATGTAGGTACTATTCTTGCAAAATCCATCTTCTAGATAGGTCTCCTTTAAGGATAGCTCCGTCACAGTTAATTCTATAATGCTGTCACAGCCATTGGTAGTAGCTAAGGTATCGAAGTAGCTACCTCCTTGAGTAATTAGCTGGTCACCAAAAGTTAAATCTTCTTCTGGACATAATTGTGAATCTTGGTAGGTGTATGCAGCATCATAGTAGTCTAGTGAAAGTGAGACTATGCTGTCACAATCATAGGCAGATGCCAATGTGTCTAAGTAGATACCTGTCTCCGTAAGCCAGTTGTTATTGTATAAATAGCTCTCTCCCTCGCATAGTGTAAGCTCTGATAGGGTGACAGGAATCTCATTATAATATTCTACCATTATTCTTTCTACTAGCGAATCACATCCTGTAAATGCAGAGGGCAAATAGTTATAATAAATGCCGGCAGAAAATATCCATTCATCATAAATAAAAACCGAATCCTGAGGGCAGAGATATACAAAGACTGGAATCGTATCAGGCGGCACTAGCTCATGTGGATAGTAGTCCAGTAGTTGTGCCTGGTCTGCGGTGCAGCCATAGGAGTCAGTCACCAGTACTTTTATGTCATAGGAGCCCCTGTTATTATAGCTGTATAGGAAACTACTTTCGGTCTCTATGTCGTTATTGTCCAGATTCCATACCCATTCCAAGTCCGCTGTAGAAAAATGATCGGAGCTTCCTTGGAAGCTCACTGGGCCTGCTATACATGTGTCATAAGTAATACTCATTTGTGGCTCTATGTCAGGTACTATTCTGACTTCTAGATAAGCAGTGTCAAAGCAGGTGCCTCCATCATTAAGTATCATAAGCCCTGAGTAGAGTCCAGCTTCTTCAAACTCGTAATCCAGATCTCTGTGGTCACTATCAGAGGTTTCGAAAACCACTGTATTATCTTCGTTAGAAAACTGCCACTTATAATCCTTGATGAAGGCTTGGTTTTCGCTTTCATTGATAAAGCTAAAGGCTCTTTCATCACAGGTTTCAAAGTAGGCAATGGAATCAGCTGGCAGATCAGTCCTACTTTTAAGGTAATTATCTGAAAATACTTTGGCAATTAGGTTATCTGAGCACTCCACTACATTGAACTCGAAATCCCTTCTTGTCTTAGTTAGGAGTGCGCCATTTCTATATTCTTCTATGCAGACTGCCACCACAAATGAGCCAGTAACACTTGGTGTCCCACTCAAGAGTCCAGTTATATTATCCACACTTATCTGAGGAGCTCCAGGCATAGGATTCTGATCTGTGAAAGGTACTCTGTATGGGATAGAGCTATATGGAGGTAGGCATATCTCGGGGTCAGGAGTCTGCCCGCCACATCCACCTGGTAGGGAAGTGTCAGCACTGGCAAACTTAGGTGGGCAAAATTTATACACCAGTTCATCGCCGTCTACGTCTATCGCAGAGTTATCGACATTGAGTGGATAATTGGCGCAGATGAATATCGGAGGGAGGTCATTGAAAGTGGGACTACTATTTCCGTTTCTGAGAGCTTCAGGTGTGATGATGATATCATATACAGAGCCTATATCTCCTCCTACACCTTCAATGTTGTTGATAGTATAGTTTCGACAGCACTTCTGATAAGAAATCATGTAGTTATGATTTCCGACTTCCAGAGTAAGTTCGAATGTGTAAGTGCCTACCTCTAGTCGTTCTTGATTAAGGTCTCTATCCTTGCAGGGGTCATTGTCGGGAGGAACTTCGGCAACTATTCCTAGGGGGACATTTCTGATCGCCTTATAAGATTTCCATGCACCCCAAGTTTCTTGTTCGAAAACACCAAAACTTGCATAGGCATCGTAGTCTATGCCCACTGGGTCTCTATAGAGTTTCATAGTCACTTCGTAGGTTACAATGGTTTGGTCAGTATTGTATTCTATAAACCGATACGATATCTCGCCTCCTACAATATGAGATGCCCTAACTGTGAAAGTCAAATAAGAAATGAAAAGTGCAGTTATAATTAGTCTGTACAGATTAGAAAGTTGCATACAAGTTTTTTACGGATTATGTTGTTCAAAAAACCGAGTATTACTTATTGCAAAGAAGGGGGAGGGCTTTATAAATTTGGGAGTGGGATTATAATCTGCAGTTTAAAATTAAGGATAATACGCTTTAAAAGTAATTGTTATATAATAATTAGGGGAATACCCCGATTAAGCTATGTATGCTAATCCGTGTAACTACTGAATCAGTTCAGTTCTAGGTATGAGTTGGAGTACATTCTCTGTGTAGGCAAAGATGGAATCTTGGACAGACTTCCAGTTTTTATTCATGTATATAGAACTTATCACATGTCCATATCCATCGGCAAAGGGAATGACTTTGAGCTCAGGTGCAGGAGTACCACTATGCTCTACATAGTCATCTATAGCAGCTATGGAGATGATCTTATCCATGGTATCTTCGTCTTTATAAAAGTAGCCTATAAAGGTTGGCACTGCATTCTGTTTCCATATGGCTTCTGTCATGGTCTGATCTAAGAGCGATCTCAGCGCTATGAGGCCTTCTATTCTATAGCGCTCATTCCAGTAGGGTTTTGCCGCTTCTGGTGCTTTCCATTGTCTGTAATCACTGCCTACTATTTGCTTTAAGATTTGCTTGCCCCATGGTTTGGTAAGAAATATGGAATTTGCATCTGCAAGATCAAAGTTCGGAGAGGTCATAAGCTGAGCATGGATTGAGGGGTCATTTGCAGCTAGATAAGTGCTGAGAGTGCTGCCAGTAGAGGTAGACATGACTATCACTCTATCGCCTACGAGTCTTCCTACTGCAATAGCATGCTTAGCAGACTCTACCATGCCCAGTGGTGTTTCAGTTAGTAATGCATCTGGGTCAGTGAGGCCTTGTCTAGAAATTCTTCCCAGAACAATATTGCAGCCATACCTCTCACCAAAGTTTTCTATGATAGGATGTGCTTCTCCATATGAAGCTTCGAAACCATGAAGATAGACTAAGGCATAAGGCGTTTTCTTGAGACTATCTGCCCAGATAATTCTGGATTCGTTATCAGGCTTTACCGAACCTACAGCAGTTTCCTTCTCAGCCAAATAGCTATCCACTTTATCTAAAGGAAGGTCTAGACTCATTGGCTTATTGTCTACCTTTTTATATTTGACTTTAGGTCCCAAAAGAAATGATATGATACATACCAGTATGAACGCTAACACTATTTTGATAAGGAGCTTCATCTATTCAGAAACTTTATTCGTGGTATAGGTATAAATTGAACCAAGATAGATATTAGTCAGTCTTTTTCTACTCTCAGCCAATTACAATATTATATATTGAGGATTATTACAATTTCGAGCATATGAAAAATCTAATCTTCGTCCTAGCGCTTCTTATTTATATTCCTCTAGTAGGTCAGTATGAATTCACACATACCAAGGATGTAGAATGTACTCCCGTTAAGAATCAAGCCAAGACTGGAACTTGCTGGTCTTTTGCGACCTCTTCTTTCATAGAATCCGAACTCATGCGTATGGATAAGGGTCAGCATGATCTTTCGGAAATGTACGTTGTAAGAAGTATTTATCAGGACAAGGCTAAGAATTATATCCTCAGACAAGGGAAGGCCAATTTCTCTCAAGGAAGCTTGTCACATGACCTGATTAATATTGTAAAAAAGAGTGGAGTTATGCCTGAGGCAGTGTATTCTGGGCTTTTACCTGGTGACAAGGCACACAATCATAGCGAGATGGAGGCAGGGCTAAAGGGTTTTTTGGATGGTGTTTTGAAATCAAAGAGACTGAGTAAAAAATGGCCGCAAGCCTTAGATGCTATTCTGAATGTATATATGGGAGATGCGCCAAAATCTTTTACTTACAAGAATAAAAAGCATACACCTGCATCGTTAGCCAAAGAGCTAAGCATAGAACCTGATGAATATGTCAATCTTACTTCCTTTACTCATCATCCTTTTGATGCTTCTTTTGTATTAGAGATACCTGATAATTATTCCAATGGTAGTTTTCAGAATATACCGATGGATGACCTGATTGCTACCATAGATAAAGCTTTAGCCAATGGTTATACTGTGGCCTGGGATGGTGATGTCAGTGAGAAGGGTTTTGATGCAAAGAAAGGTCTAGCTGTACTCCCTGCTCAGCCAGGAAGAAAAGACTTATTTGATAAGCCAGGGGAAGAGCTTAAGGTTACTCAGGAACTGCGTCAAGAAAATTTTGAAAGCTTTTCTACGACTGATGACCATCTGATGCATCTAGTAGGAACAGCTCAAGACCAAGAAGGTAACGATTACTATATCGTAAAGAATAGCTGGGGGCCTATCAGCCAATTCAAAGGCTATCTATATATGTCTAAAGCATATGCAGCCATGAAGACTGTTTCTATAATGGTACATAAGGATGTGCTTAAATAGATTATAGTTATATCTCTTTTTACTTTTCTATGACAATCATACAAGCCTATCAACACTAATCATAGGCGCTTTTGTCTACATTCGCACCCGAAATAAAAATGGGTAAAAATGAGATATTTTGCTGTTCTATTCGCTTTCCTACTTACTTTCAATCTCTTTGCTCAAGATATCGTATCAGATAGCCTTGCCGCAGAAATAGAAGAAATCACGATACGTGCAAATCGGCTAGCCATTCCTTTTTCTGAAGATTCGAGAAGTATCTCAATCATTACACAGAATGAGATAGAAAGGCTCAATGTCCTGAGCATTAACGAATTATTACAAACGGTAGCTGGCCTAGATCTTAGGCAACGCGGTGCTAATGGCGTCCAAGCAGACTTATCTATCAGAGGTGGTACTTTCGAGCAGAGCCTTGTACTCATAGATGGTGTACGTATGTCTGATCCCCAGACCGGCCATCACTTGATGAACCTACCACTACATATGCAAGACATAGAGCGAGTAGAAATCATCAAAGGTCCAGCGGCAAGAGTATATGGTCAGAATGCCTTTGCTGGAGCTGTAAATATTGTAACTAAGATGCCTGAAGAAATAGGCGCGACTGTAGCCTTAGAAGGGGGAGAGTATAAGATGCAAAATATCTCTGCAGCAGTCTCTTTACCTGTAGGCAGTTATATGCAGAAATTAAGTGGTGCCTATAGATCTTCCGATGGATACAGATTTAATTCTGATTATAAAATCGCCAATCTTTTGTATCAATCTAAAGTAGATATAGCAAACTCTACATTAAATTTCAAGGCGGGCTACGTAGATAGAGATTTTGGCGCTAATGGTTTTTATGGTAGAGAATCCTTTACTGATCAGTACGAAACTGTCCAGACCTCCTTTGTTTCTACTGAACTGCAGACCAGCATAGGTGAAACGAAATTGACGCCTCGTGTGAGTTATCGTCGGAATAAGGATAACTGGCAATTCATGCGAGAGGATCCTGGTTTTTTTCAAAACTTCCATACGACAGATGTTGTAACTGGAGAGCTACATGGTTCTAGATTACATGGCTTAGGGTCCCTGGGCTTTGGTGTCGATTACACTTATCTGTCACTCACTAGTAGCAATCTCAAGGACAGCTTGGGCAATGGGGAACATGTGAGGAAGCAAGTAGGTTTGCACCTAGAAAATAGATTTATACTTGCTGATGGAAAACTGGATATTACCCCTGGTGTCATGGTTCTTAACTTGTCTGACTACGGCACTTCTTTTTACCCAGGTATAGATATAGGCTATGAGTTGAGTGCTGGACTTAGGTCATTTGCTAACATAGGTTGGACGACTCGTATTCCGACTTTTACAGACTTATACTATCAGGATAGTGGAAATGAAGGGAATCCTAATCTAACTGAAGAAAATGCTTTTACTTATGAGCTAGGACTGAAATATCAGAACAGAGGACTACAAGCTAGTCTCAGTTATTTTGACCGTCAGGCTTCAGACCAGATAGACTGGTTTAGAGAGTCAGAAGAGGATAAGTGGATGCCTGATAATTTTAGTTCAGCTAGCTATAGGGGTATAGATCTTAGTATGAAAGCTTTGCTCAGCAAGACTGCTCTAATAGAATATGTCTCAGTAGGGTATACCTATCTGTCTGCGACGTTTGAAGAAAATGATTTTGCTTTTTCTAGAAATCAGCTTGAGAACCTACAGCACCAGTTTATTTTTAACTCTCAGTTAACTCTAGGACCTCTCGCCCTAAATGTAATGTTGAAATATAATGATAGAGTTTCTCTAGAGGATTATTATACCATCAATACCAATCTTAGCTATACAATAAGAAATCAGAGAATCTTTATCAGAGCAACTAATCTTACTAATCAGATCTATAGGGAAACCAATCTAGTAGAGATGCCAGGCAGGTGGATGAGTGGTGGCGTGAATATTAAGTTATAAGGTAACAGGGCTTACGAGAAATCTGGAAATTTTTCTAGGTCAGCTATATTGTCAAGATCTGATAGCTTCTGAACTACAGTAAAAAGCAAGCCCTCAGCAATGATTTTTTGTCTGGTCTGCTCGTAAACTTCAGCAGTACTCCAGTGAATATCCTCGAACAGAATGGGATGGTTTTTTTTCATTCCCAAGAGATAGTAACCGCCATCTAGGGTCGGCCCTAACACCACGTCTACCAGCTCCAATTTCTCAAAAGCTTCTTCTACTAACTCAGTTGTCAATTCAGGGCAGTCGCTGCCTATGATAACGGCTTTCTCGTTTTCGGCTAACACAGTTTCGAATGCGGCTCGCATTCTATCGCCCAGGTCTCCTTTAGCTTGGAGGAGTTTATTGAAGTCGTGGCTGTCCCAGTCGTCGTTCTCATTGATTTCAGTATCATAGAACAAGTATTTTTTCGACTTAGTGGCTAAGGCAGTTTCTTTGGTGTAAGATAGCAACTTGTTATAGACGGCTACAGCCTTTTCATCTCCTATGGATTTAGCAAGACGCGTTTTGACCTTGCCGGGTACTGGATTTTTAATAAATATTATGAGGGCTGCTGACTCGATGGTTTTGGCTTTTTAGCAAAGCTAATCTTTTTCGTCCTTATCTTTTTTCTCATGTTTCTTTTCATGAATTTCACTGCCATCTTCTAGTTTGGTAGAAATGGCAGCATAAGGGCCTTTTACTATCTTCTGCCCATCAGATAAGCCACTGAGAATCTGAATATACTCATCGTCCTGTATGCCGGTGGTGACCTCTGTCATCTGTACAGAATCCGCTGCCACTGTGAAGATGACTTCCATGAAATCATCATCGGTCTTTTCTTTTTGGTATTCTTCGGGCTGATCTTTGTTTTCGTCTTTCTCTCTTGCTGACACAGCTTGAATCGGGACTGAAAGTACATCTTTGGCTTGGTTAGTATAGATATCTACAGAGGCTGACATACCTGGTCTGAAAGGATACTTCTGAGTGGCAGTGCTGAGGCCTTTATAGGAATCAGAGTCTACTCTTATTTTTACTACAAAGTTGGTTACCTGATCAGTAGTAAGTGTCATTCCTGCCGTGGCTATGTTAGCAGCAGAATTAGCAATTTCTGTCACAGTACCTAGGAATTTCTTACCGAGATAAGCATCTACTTCTATATCTACCTTATCCCCAAGCTCTACTCTTACGATATCATTTTCTGAAACGTCTACTTGTACTTCCATGGTGTTGAGATTGGCAATACGCATCATCTCAGTACCAGTCATCTGAATTGTGCCCACGACCCGTTCTCCTTGCTCTACACTAAGACTGGACACAATACCACTCACAGGAGCCTTGATAGTAGTACGACCAAGGTTGGTCTGGAATTCCTTCAGGGTAGCCTCTGCACTTTCCACATTATACTGAGCACCTTTGATACTTTCTTCCGCAGACCTTATGCTGGCTTCTGCTGCTCTGATATTAGCTTGGAGATTTTCTACATTGGATTCTGAGAGATCGTAATCTGCTTGCGAGATGATGCCATCTTTAAGTAATTGGACATTTCTTTCTAAGATGCTCTTTGCATTTTTGAGTTGTACTGTGATCTGTTCTTTTTGCGCGATGCTAGCTTCTTTTTGGCTTTTAGAAACAGCCATTTGCGACTTCGCTCCACTAACTGCTGCCTTGCCTCTCTGTACAGTAGAAACATAGGATTCTGGGTCTATCTTAGCCAGCAACTGACCCGATTTCACACTATCCCCCTCCATGACAAAGAGTTCTACTATTTCTCCAGAAACATCTGAACTTATTTTTATCTCTTTTTCTGGAAATATTCTTCCTGAGGCTGAGACCTTCTCCTCTATAGTTCTTTTAGTGACTTCATCAAAATCTACAGCTATACCTTTAGGCTTAGTAGAGTTCTTGTAGAAAGCAAAGGCTGCTATCGCCCCAATTATAAGTAAGAGTATTACTAAGAACCAAAACCTTTTTCCTCTCTTGGCCATATTTAAAATTTAAGTGGTTTGCCTAAGTAGAATTCAATGACTTTTATCTTAAACAAGTAATCGTATTTATCATTGAGTCTTGTTAGTTCTAGATTTTCTAGTTGTGTTTTCTGATTCTCCCATTCGAAAGTATTGGAAGCGCCTATCTCTAATCTTTTACTGACGTTTTCAAAGGCAGCCTTTTGAGCAGCGACACTTTTATCAGATGCTTCTAGTTTCTTTTTGGCAGCTCTAGCATCAGCCAGTGCACTTTGAAGGCTGATCTTGAAGTTTTCCAGTAACTGATCCTTTATCAGACTTTGGTTTTTTACATTGAGTTGGCTACGCTGCACATTCGCTTTAGTAATACCATTATTATAGATGGGGATGCTGAGTCCTAATCCAAAACCATAAGACAGGAAGTTATCTAATTGACTACCGAAGCTTGGTTTGCTGAAGACAGGCAGCTCCACTTCTTGACCGACATTGACAGTCTGATTATTGATGACAAAGTCAGCTTCCCTTAGTTCAGTTCTGAAGGCTGTTATTTCTCTTGCCTGATTAGAATAGTTAGTAGCGAGATTACCGAAGGCTGTTAGTCTAGGGTGGTAGCCTGCCTTAGCAATCTGTATGTCCTTTGTCGCACTCTGAGTTCTGAGTTCTGCAGCTATGAGGTCGTATCTATTCTTCAGTGCTGACTGCAAGAGTTCCTCATAGGTGAGCACTTCTACATCAGTACTTACCTCAAAATCAGTCGGCACCTCTACTTCTATCTCTTCTGATGGTGCTATTCTCAAGAATTGTTTTAGCTGAAGTAAGGCCAACTCATAACTGTTTTCTGCTACGATAATTCCTTGTTCGCTTTGTGCTATCTGTGCTTCTAAGTTGAGCCTTTCTGCGGCAGGCATGGCACCAGCCTTTATGGATTTATTTATTTGATTCAGTTGCTGCTCAGAGAGTTCTACTTGTTTTTTGGCTATGTCGATATTTTCTTTGCTGAAGAGGATGTTGAGATACGTCAGAGCCACCTGAAGGGCAATATCTTGCTCGGACTGTTTGGTTTCTGCCTGAGCAGCCTCCAGGTCTAGTTCGCTTTTATCGATGGTGTTTTTGATTCTAAAACCATCATAGACAAGTACACCAGAGTTGAGGCCATAATTATTAGAGAAGAAGGTCTCTGTGATAAATTCATTAGAGGTAGGATCTATGGTCCGTCCAAAATTCCATCCCACATTTACCGATCCATTAAGGTTAGGGTAGCGGGCTTGCTTGGCGGCGCCGAGATTGACCTCTGATCCTAGAGTAGCGAGCTTGGCTTGTTGTATAGCGATGCTCGAGCTGAGAGCTTGCTGGACGCTTTGTTCTAGTGTCCATAGCTGCTGGCCGCTCAGATATGTAGTGGAAAGGCAGATAAAGAGTACAATAATGGATTTACCCAGCTTCATAATATGGACTTTATTCAGTGCGAATATTAACTAAGTATAGCTAATTCAAAAATTTAATCTATTAAGCAATTTAAATATCAGATAAATAGTGGGATATATGTCTATTTCTCTCTGAATTAAAGGGTCTGGCTTTGTAATAATAGCTTATTAATAAATACTTTTGTGAGCCTACGCCGGTGTGGTGGAATTGGTAGACACGTTGGATTCAAAATCCAATGCAAGCAATTGCGTGGGGGTTCGAGTCCCCCCACCGGTACTGAGATAAAAGCCCGATATTTAAGAATATTGGGCTTTTCTGTTTTCAAAAGTGAGCTCACTTTTCAATAATTTCGATTTTAGATCGTGAAAAGGTTGTAATGCTATGAGTGATTTGAAATATGTCATTGCAATATTAATTGCGTACACGTTTATTAGTTGTAAAGTATCTGACCAGCAATCGGCACTCACAGAAGTACTAGAGGTTGCTCTGGAAGAGTCTGAGTTATATTACCTGAAAAATAGAGTTAAGAATTGTGATAGTTCTATAGTTCACATGAAAAGATTGATGAAGTTTGACTCAGTATCTATTATATCTGATAATTACATTAATCTCAACTATAAGCTTGCTGGAATTCCTGATGCTAAACTTAGTAGCGATTATGATTTTAGGTATTTCCACCTATCTCCTAGTTGCTTTGAAAAGAGGAAATATAAAGATGTTTTTGAACTACCACGCCAAGCTACAGAAATATTAGATAGCATTTTTAGTAAAAGGTACTATGTACGAGTAGGTGTAAAAATAGGCTTTTGTACCCCTGTGCTTTTTGGGGTAACAGGAAAAGATACAATTAGGTTTTCAGGTTGGGGCACACATTCTAATTATCCTGATAAAATAATGAAGGTAGAAGAATTTCATCTTGTAGATAACCAAGATGACATAAGTATAGAATACACCTCGGCCATTATAAAAAAAAGGTAATTGTTCAGTTTTAAATGATGGAGTTATGGTTATCAATGCAGAGATATATGGTGACCCCAATTTAAGCAACCTAAAATCACTACAAAAATGTTACTTTAATCCTAACCACTATATTGGATTAAAAGTTAATGAGGTCACAAAATTGTTTACCAGAGATAGTTCTCTTTGTGAAACATCAAAAGAGATAATTAGTATTGATATATCTGTAAAGGGTTTACCTCTTATGAAAATGAATGTAAAGGAGAATCAGGTATCGGACTTTATATTTTTGAAATGATGCCAAAGTTAAATTCTACTTTAGGTATAATTTTTGACATATTATATAATTATCTAATATGTTCCTATGAATACTCCAGAATACATAGTGGTCCCTTTTAAGCCAGTTTTGGAAAAAGATGACAAATACTATGACATAGCTAACCAAGTGCATCAGCTGCTATCTCAATATGTCTCTCAAGGGTGGAACTATGTCGGCATTGAGAAAGTAGAGGCAGGCGTTAAAGGCGGCAGACTGACAGGCGATACTGTAGTGCAGAATACCTCCATTCAAGTCATGATTTTCAAGAAATAATCAGCCTTCGACTTATCGTATGGCAACAATTTCTATACATATTTTATTTCCATATTTTGATACTCTATATCGTTTTGGCGAGTATATTTGCTCTTGCATCAAGAGATTAGCTTAGGCTAACATCAACCGAGCTGCGAAACGCCACGGTGATAAAATGGATGCGGGCATACGACCAAAACTAGTTTCGTTCCCGTTTACTTACTTATCCTCATGTGTAGCTTTCAGCTTGTAGTGCACTTTAACTTATAACTACATTAATATGAAAGTTTGTGATCACATAGAACAAGCTAAGGGTAATACTCTTATCTCCTATGAAGTCTTACCTCCACTGAAAGGAGGCAGAATGCAAGATATCTTTGATACGCTAGATCCCTTGATGGAATATAAGCCCTCGTTTATAGACGTGACTTATCATCGAGAAGATATCATCTTCAATAAACGCGAAAGTGGCTACTACGAAAAAATGTCCATCAGAAAGCGACCTGGTACAGTAGGAATCTGTGCTTCGCTGATGCATAAGTATCATGTGGATACTGTTCCGCATCTTATCTGTGGTGGCTTTACTGTTGCGGAGACTGAGGATGCTCTGATAGATCTGGCTTTTTTAGGTATAGATAATGTGTTAGCGCTGAGAGGCGATGCACGAAATATGGATACTAGATTTGTGCCTGAGCCTGGTGGTCATAAGTATGCTGTGGATCTAGTCCATCAGTTACAACATATGAATGTAGGAAAGTACCTAGACCAAAACCTAGCGAATGCAGCTCCTACAGAATTTTGCATAGGTGTTGCTGGCTATCCAGAGAAACATTTTGAAGCACCTAACTTTGATATAGATCTCAAGTATCTAAAAGATAAAGTGGATGCAGGAGCGGACTATATTGTCACCCAGATGTTTTTCAATAACGATAAGTATTTCAATTTTGTAGACAAGTGCAAGGAGGCAGGAATTAAGGTACCTATAATTCCAGGTCTGAAACCAGTCACGAGAAAATCTCAACTGACAAGCATCCCTCGTATGTTCTACATTGATTTTCCTGATGACTTTGCTAACGAAATGGCTAATGCCAAAGACAAAGACGCAGCCAAGACTATCGGTATAGAATGGTGCATAGCACAATCAAAGGAACTGAAGGCAAAAGGGGCACCGCTCTTACATTACTACACGATGGGTGATACGAAGACGATGTTACGTGTACTCAAAGAAGTAATGTAGAACTGGAATCATAGAGATATAATTATTTCTGATACTTTATCTTTCCTCCTACCATAGTCATGAGCACTTCGGTATTGAGGATATCTAAGTCGCTACAGTTGCGTAAATCATTGGATAGCATGATAAGGTCGGCTAGCTTCCCCACCTCTAGACTCCCTTTGATATCATCTTCAAAGGCACCATAAGCAGCATCTATAGTATACGATCTGAGAGCTTCTTCTCTACTCATTTTATTAGCCACATAAAATTGCATGCCGTTGTCTATTCTTGTTCTTGTCACAGCTGCATAGAAATTTTTAATGGGGTCTATATCTTCTACAGGTACATCAGTGCCATTGACGATAGTGACCCCAGAATTAAGTAAGGCTTTCCAAGCATAGGCACCTACTTTGGCTCTGATAGCTCCCAGTCTTTTTTCTACAAAAGGGGCATCAGACGTACAGTGTACAGCCTGCATAGCTGCAATGGCCCCCGTTTCCTTGAATCTCATGATATCAGTAGGGCTGAGATGTTGGGCATGTTCTATCCGCCATCTCTTATCGGCATCTTTACTATAGGCTTGGATGATATCCAGGACTTCTTTGTTAGCCCGGTCACCGATGGCATGGACACAGAGCTGCATGTCATTTTGGTCCGCGATGAGAGCGATGTCTTTTACTTCTGAGATCTCAGTTGTATTCTGGCCATAAAAGTCGGGCTTGTCCTCATAGGGTTCTAGTAGCCAAGCACCGTGTGCACCTAATGCACCATCTACCTCTGTTTTGAGCGCGGCACAGGTATAATGAGCCTGACCAAGTCTTACTCGTTTGTAGTCAGTAATGTTGGCATCTTTTAGCTCATCTATTTTATGTCTTATCATTGCCCACAGGCGCATATCGAACTTGCCATCTAAGGCCATTTGCTCGTATCTTTTTAGCTCATAGAATTTCGATCCCGCGTCTTGAAAACTGGTCACGCCATTTTCTAGGCATTCCTTTTGGGCAAGGGCAATAGCTTCGTACCATAAGGCTTCTTGCGCAGCTTCATCTAGACTTTTTTTGTAATCGTTAAAAACCTCCTTGATAGGAATCATAGCATTCTCCTCGAAGACTCCTATGGCATTATTAGCCCCATCTCTTACTATCTTACCGCCTTTGAGCTCCGCGGTTTCTTTTGTGATGCCTGCCTGCTTCATGGCTAGCTCATTAGCAAAAAGGCTATGCCCACTGGCATGTACAAGGAGCACAGGGTTGTCTGGAGATATTTCGCTAAGTGTATGGTGGGTAGGGTAGCTACCCACGTGCTTTTCGGGTGCTACATTCCATTTTTCTTGATGCCAGCCTCTGCCATATATCCACTCTCCAGGCTTAGCAGTTTTTACTTTCTCTTTTACTTTTTTGACGACTGTTTGCCAGCTTGTATCTGCTAGAAAATTTAGGTTTTGTAAGGTTTCACCCATACCAGAAAAATGCCCATGACCTTCTATAAAGCCAGGCATAATGAATTGGCCAGCTGCATCTATGATATTAGTATTGGATGAAGCCTTAGACTTTATTTCTTCATTGTTTCCGATTGCGATAATCAGATCATCTTTAATGGCAAGTGCAGTGGCATCGGCTTGCGTGCTAGCCGTATACAGTTTGGCCGAAACAATAATAGTATCGGCATAATCAGAGGTGTTATTGCAACTAATGATTAATAAAGCAAATAGCAGTGTGAGCAGCTTCATGGTTTCAAGAATTTTTTAGAATCTACGCTAAGCTATAAGAAAGAAACTTTTTGTCAGCAGCTAATTACTCGATATGAAGGTTTTAAGCTTGGTTTTTTGGTTACATATTGCAAAATGGCATAATGTTTGGCTTTTATGAGTCGAACGAATTACCACCCTGAAAACTTACACATTAGACGGGTACGTAATTGTAAAAAGCCATTTGCATGATACCCCTTTATTCCACTCGATCTGGGTCTTCGTACCTTAAGTTACTTGCCTTTATAACTTATAAGATTCCATCTAACTACTTAGAAATTTCTGTGCTCTCAGGTTAGCTTGAGTAATAATAGCCAGACTCCTCATTTATCCGATTATCCATTTTTAATCTATCCCATGAAATCTTATACTCATTGTCTGAGCACATGTGCTCTGCATACCCTTCTAGTTATTTTGGTCAGTTATGGCCTAGGTTACGGACAAACAGAAGACCCTTTTCAGTTAAATAATTTTGACGAAGGTATGGGTATCTGGTCCCAGAGCCAGTCAGCAAGCATAATCCCTGTTAGTGCCAATGATAATCAAAAATGGTTATTACTCCAGAAAGGTATAGGTAGCGAAGGCGAGGAGGCTGATCAAGATCCTTTTATTGCTACCGAAGCATTGCAGTTAGGTGGGAGTTGCGGAGTGACAGTCACATTTGATTTGTTTGCCTTAAATGCTTCTGAAGATGAAATCATCTACTTGGAAGTTTCTTCCGATAACGGAAAGACCTTTAAGATGCTAAGAGAATCACAAGAAGAATCTTTTTTAAAGAGTGGTAAGTCCTTTGTAAATGGTGCTAAATCTCGTTTCAGTTACCCTCTCAGGAGTTTCGTTTCTGATCAGATTGTTCTGAGACTTAGCACTAAGAATATGAGGTCAGAATCACAATTCTTTTTAGATAATCTAAACTTGATCAGTAGTCAGAACGAAGATTACTTATTAGCTGAGTGGCAGATGGGTCAGGTAGAAGGGACTACCTCGGCACTTATGCCAGAATTTGATGCTGGAAATTGTTCAGGTGTTTTTGCACATCCATTGAGCCTGGATTCTGAAGGGAGTCACATAGGAGTGGAAGGCTACACCTATGAGTTATTAGAAGATTCTCCAGTGGTGCAATCTAGCAAGCTCAATAACGGAGGCTTGTGCATCGATATACAGAATAAGATTGACCCTTTGTCTAGCAATAAGCTAACTTTTACCATTGACCTAGTACCTGCTGAGAAGGGCATAATCTCAGGTTTCGAATTTATGGAGAAAGCCCCCGTACAACTCAATGGAACCGCAAATGATTATCCGAAGACTTTCAGCCTAGAAATTTTTAAAGAAGGAGAGCTGTTGTTTTCACAAACAAATATTCCTACTTCGAGAGAGTGGTCTGATAGAACTTTTAGGCTACAACACATCAAGGAATTTCTTACTTCAACTGCTGCCCAATATACTTTTGTATTAACACCTCAAGTTAATGCTGGAAGCAGAGGTGAGCTTGCGGTGTGGTTAATTGACGAGGTGAAAATACTAGGAGGATGTTGTGATTTGGATTGTGAATTTATTGAAGTCAATATCCTTACAGAAAAAACGGAAGAGGGATTATTGTTAACTCCTTCTATAGATGGAGATTATGATTGTCTTGCTGTTTGCCAAGGTCAAATATCGAATGAGGGTGCAGAAGTGGTGTCAAAACTAGATAATCAGTCTACGGGTTGGTCATACTTTAATGCCGCCTCTACCATAGAAAACACAGAAAGCACAATTGCACTTCCTGAGAATTTTGAGGCGCATTCTTTTATGCTTAGCAGTAGAAATAGCATTGCGGCTCCATATCTCGAAACTGATATAATTAATCTATGCCCTGATGAAGTTTATTCTGTCTGCTTTGATCATCTTAAGTCTTCTGCTGGAAATTCTTCATCAAAAAGGAATGGTGGTCTATGCGTATGGGTAGATGGCAAATGTAAGTACATAGCTAGTGGTACAGAAGCGAAGCAGACCTGTATGAGTTTCACGGCAAGTAACTCTAATCATAAACTTCAGTTATCAGTAGATAAGAGGTTTTTTTCCTCTAGAAACGACAATGTATATTATCTGGATAATGTGCTTGTAGACCATCTTCCTGCCGAACAGGAAATGGAATTGCCTGTAGACTGGAAAGATTCTGATAATATAATTTATAAAACAGAAGTACCTGAAGTCGATCTGAATTTAGATTATTCATTTACAATAACATCTGCCCTAGACACGAGCTCTACTTACAAAAAGAATAAGCTATATACATTGTGCTTTAAAGCAGAACTCAATGATGATACTGAATTCAATCAGCTAAATCTGCAAATAGATAGTGAAATCGAAAAGCAGGTTAATTTAGATAATATGCTAGCTGATTATTGTATAGATTTTTTCAGTGATAAAAGAGTACATGAGCTAGCTTTCAGTCAAGTGAATAACCAAGGTGAAAAGGTATATCCAAGTTCTATTACCATGCAGAATCTTGTCGTAAGGTCAAACATATTATCAGAATTATCAGAAGTAGAGCCGAAGGGTATAAGGTGGACTTTGCCTGATGGAACACAGACGTCAGACTTTGAAGTGCTAGTGGATCAGAATGGAGATTATGATTTAGAATTTACTAACTGTCATCAGTGTAGTGTACATGAGGAGTTTACTAGCGAAATTGATTTTTCAGTTTGTCCAGAGGATTTAAAAGTTGATTGCAGTGAAAGTTTAAATCCAGATATTAATGCTCTTCTCAGATTGCACCAACCACAGGCCCCATATTCTATAGGCTATTTTTATTACGAGGATGAGCTACCAAGTACTTCTTGTGTGGGCGAATTCTCGAGACTGTGGACTGTGGAGAGAAGGTATAAAGATGAAGTTCTAGATACAACTTATTGTCACCAAGTTATAGCAGTGAAAGATAATGAAAAGCCTCAGCTAGGGGATTTTGCAGATATCTTGCTTAGCTGCAAGGATGAGCTTCCAGAGCCTGAAAACTTTGGAGTAATAGATAACTGCTCTCGTAAGATTAGTCTTAGTTCTGAAGATATCGAATATAAAGGAACCGGTTGTGCTGAATCACCTATAGTAATTTCTAGATACTGGACGGCTACGGATGCTTGCGGAAATACTATAACAAAACCTCAGAATTTTGTAATCGTCTATGATGTACCTAAGGTAACTTGTCCTCCTTCACTATCTGTTGTATGTGAGGCAGATATAGTGCCTGGTATGCCAGAAGTCACTTGGAGTTGTGAAGAGTTAGAAAGTAGTTATGTAATTGAGTTGAGTTTGAGTGAAGGTACAGATGGATGTAGTGGGTCCGTCTATGATATGACATACAACGTAGAAGATGTATGTGGAAGAAATACGACCTGTATCCAGCAGTTCTATCTAGAAGGTCAGACTCTTGAGCTCAGTTGTCCAGCAGCTGTTACGGTTTCTTGTGTCTCGGATTTTGAATATGGTACACCTACCCATACTGTTAGTTGTGGAACAGAAATAGCACTTTCTTTTTCTGACTTGGAATTAGCTAATGGAGAAATTGATTGTGATGGAGCAGAGTATCTTGTAAAATATACGGGAGAGACTAATTGTGGTCTTTCGGCTAGCTGTATTCAGTCTGTGTTTGTTTCAAATTCAGGGATTTCGATTTTTTGTCCTACAGATGAAGAGGTCATTTGCCCAGAAGACATTGTTTCTGGCACAGCCTTGATTCAGCAAGCTTGTAATCTGCAATATTATTCTCACCATACAACACCTTATCTAGTTTCTGGCATTGCTGATTGTTCTGATGCTGTATATGAAATCGAATACACTGCTGAAGATGACTGTGGCAATGAGGCAGCTTGTATCCAAGAATTTACGATTGTAAACACTGGCATGACTATTTCTTGCCCTCCTGATCTTACAGTAGAATGCTTCACACATATTCAAGCTAGTCTACCAGAATTGTTTTCTTTTTGTTTTTCAGAACCAGACTTTTCGTTTTCAGATCCTCTGCCATTGAATACTGATTTTAGTTGTGATCAAGAAGTCTACGAAATTGAATATTCTGGTACTAATTCTTGTGGTGATGAGGTTTCTTGTTTTCAGCTTTTTACGTTGAGCAACGATGGACTGAGCATAGTCTGCCCTGCAGATCAGGTTGTTTCTTGCTATGATGATATTGAAGTTGGGGAGCCGTCTGTTATGAGTGCCTGTGATGTATATTATTCTGTGTCTAATTCTACCCCTATTTTAGAAACTGGATATGATGGATGCCCGCAGTCGACTTATTCTATCTTATATGATCTGAGTGATGACTGTGGAAATTTCACCTCTTGTATGCAAACATTTGTTTTGGACAGTCCAGACTTGAGCTTAGAATGTCCTGCTGATAAAGTGGTTACTCAATTCGAGGATGTAGAACCAGATGCTATTGAAATAAATCAGCCCTGTGGCTTGGCTTTTGAATTATCAACACAAGTTAATCTATCCATCATAGATTGTAACCAGGCGACCTATGTAGTAACTTATTCAGTAGAGAACGTCTGCTCAGAATTTGTTTATTGCGATCAGATGATTGTATTGACAGATGAAGAGAACGCGATCAATAGTGATTTTATCTGTGCTAACACGGAGCTCTTTATTGGTTTAGATTGCGATCAGGGTGGGGTAGATGATATAGACGAATGTAATAATGGAACTGACCTTGACTATCCCTGCGATGATGTAAATATAGAAATAGAACCTATGGATGCTTTGTGTTTCGGTACTAGTACAGGAGAGATAAATATTCTTACTGTAAATGGGAATCCGCCATATGAATTCAGTACCGATAATAACCTTTGGATACAAACACCATATTTTGGAAATCTCCCAGCTGGCACCTACACAGTGTATATAAGAAGTACTTATGGGCCAGAATGCAATTTCAGTGAAGAGGTGATAATTTCAGAGCCTCACTTGACTGAAGCGGAGGCGGGAGATGATCAGGAAATTTGTATTGGCCTTATGGCAGAATTAGGTGCAACAGGAGGGGATTCATACGCATGGAGTACAGGCGATCAGACTCAGAATATATCGGTTAGCCCTTCAGTAACTACAACCTATACTGTTACAGTAACCCAGAGTGACGGATGTTACAATATAGATGAGGTCACTGTTATTGTAAATGAAAATAATGCTGCGACTACCAGTGCAGATCAAGAAATTTGTATCGGATATTCCGCTGACCTAACTGCCGATGGGGGAGTAGCTTATCTATGGTCTACTGGAGATGAAAGTTCTGATCTAACTGTTACACCAAGCCAAAGTACCATCTACACTGTTACAGTTACAGATGCTAATGGCTGCACTGATATTGCAGAAACAACAGTCAATGTAAATCCTAGTCCAGATGGCTCAGCTGGCGAAGATCAAAGTCTTTGCTTAGGAGATGAAGCCACCTTAACTGCTAGTGGTGGCAGCTCGTATGAATGGAGTACAGGATCTAATGAGGTGACATTTGTAGTAGCACCAACGGTAACGTCTACCTACAATGTTACAGTAACTGACGAAAAGGGTTGCACCAGTATCGATGAGGTGACCATAGTTGTCAATTTTAATGATCAAGCGGATGCAGGCCCCGACCAAGCCCTCTGCACAGGCCAGAGCACCAGCTTAACTGCGACAGGTGGCACTAGCTATGTGTGGAGTACAGGAGAAACAACAAGCACTATCAGTCTAACTCCTAGTCAGACAACCAGCTATGCCGTTACGGTTACAGATGACAACGGCTGTACGGATACAGCAGATGTCGAGGTAGTAGTTCATGATATACCTGTAGCACAGATAACTGGAGATGAGGTTATCTGTATAGCTCATAGCAGTACGTTAAGCGCCTCAGGAGGCATTAATTATTTGTGGAGCACAGGAGAGACTACAGCAGAAGTAACTGTATCACCAAGTACAACAACGATATACTTTGTTACTGTTACAGATGTCAATGGTTGTACAGATATGGCAGAGAAAGAAGTTATTGTCCATTCTAATGATTCAGCAGATGCAGGCTTTGATGAAGAATTGTGCATAGGAGAAGAGGTGGAGCTAGAGGCTACAGGTGGAGATATTTTTACGTGGAGCACAGGAGAAACGACATCGACTATCATGGTTGCACCTAGTACAACGACCACTTATGCTGTCACAACTACAGATACAAATGGCTGTACAGATGTAGCAACAGTAGCAGTAACAGTTCACCCACTTCCTATAGCGGATGCAGGCCCTGATCAAGCGATTTGCTTGGGAGATAATGCTGTACTGGTTGCAACAGGTGGGACAGAATATCTTTGGAGCAATGGCTATACTGATATCACTATTTCAGTCAGCCCAGATACCTCTGCGGTATATGCAGTCACCGTGACAGATGTTAATGGCTGTACTGCAGTGGACCAGGTGGAAGTGATAGTTAATCCTTTGCCACTTGCAGAAACAAACGATGCAGAAATTTGCCTAGGAGATTCTAGTGATCTAGTCGCATCAGGAGGCCTAAGTTATTTGTGGAGCTCAGGAGAAACAACAGAAGTTATTACAGTTTCGCCGACGGTAACAACCTCATACATTGTTACTGTAACTGATGGGCTTGGTTGTTCTGATTTAGATACAGCTGAGGTTATAGTGCATGAGCTGCCGCTAGCTGATGCTGGTAATGACAAAAACATTTGCATAGGAACAGAAACAACACTTATTGCGACAGGTGGTGTTAGTTATCTATGGAGTACAGGAGAGGTGTCAGACAGTATTACGGTATCGCCAAACCTTGACTATTCTTATTTTGTTACGGTGACAGACTCTTATGGATGCACCAGCCAGGATGAAGTACAAGTATTTGTTCATGAGTATCCTAATGCTGATGCTGGAAGCTGGGCGGTAGCTTGCGGCGCAGAAGGAGCGATGCTCACAGCAACTGGTGGAACTAATTATCTATGGAGCACAGGAGATACCACAGCAGTCGTTACTGTATATCCATCCTCATACCAAGTGTATTCTGTTACAGTTTCCAATAACTATGGTTGTTCAGATGTGGAAGAAGTGCATGTGTTTACAGTGCCAGCCCCACCTGTAGACGCTGGTCCAGATATTGTAATCTGTCCAGGCGATTATGCATTGCTGTATGGATATGGTGGGGACGAGTATTTGTGGGAACCTAATTTATATCTAGATACTAATACTGGCCCTTTTGTAGTCAGCACTCCAGATAGCACTATAACGTATACCCTTACTGTAACTGATGAAAGTGGCTGTACAGCATCAGACCAAGTAACTGTTACTGTGGAAGAAGATACCACCCCTCCTTATGCTCAGTGTTGGGATATAGTTGTCTATACAGATGAGAACGGGCAAGCAACTATTTCGCCTTTCGATGTCGATGATGAATCTAGTGATAACTGTACACCAGTAGATTTAGAATTGGATGAAACAACTTTTTCATGCCTACTGAAAGATTATACAGTGACTCTGACGGTGACTGACTATTATGGTAATTCTAGTACTTGCCAGTCAATAGTTACGCTAGCTGGGCCTGATAATGATTGTGACTTCATGGTTAATGGCTGTGACTTATGTGAAGGTGGAGATGATACAGTAGATGTAGATGGAGATGGGTTTCCTGATTGTGCTTATCCGCCAGCATCATATACGGATGTGGAAGATTTGTGGAAGTGTGACTCAGGAAATAATGTAGAAGAGGTATGGGTATGTCATAGTCCTAACCAATCTATCTGTATAGATTATGCGGAAGTATATACGCATGTGTCTTACCATCAAGATGATTATTTGGGACCATGTCATGCAGTGGGTTGTTATAGCGATAGAGAGGTAAATGTGCAAGATGTATTAGATGATTTAGAGGCCTATCATCATGAATTAAAAATATCTTGCCCGCCTACCGTATTACTTATCAATGATCTACAAAGTGAACTCCTTGAGGAATTGAAAGCAGCGGTTGTGATTGAAGAAATTCATTGTGATTTGGAAAGTATTTCATTTGATCTTAGTGAAGAAGCATTAATTAATCAGCTCTACCTAGGCGAAGCGGTTGAATTAGCGTTTCAGGTGAAAGACCATTGTGGAAATTCAGAAAATTGTAGAAGCCTAGTTAAGGCAAAACAACAAAATCTAGGTCTCTTCCCTAACCCCACTAACGAATGGCTTAATATTTCGGGACTTGAAAACGAGTCTTATGTAATATACAATGCAAAAGGAGAGAGAGTGACTGTAGTCAATTATGCAGAAATTTTAAATGTCAGTTACTTAGATGAAGGCATATATCTATTAGTAACCAATTCGGGGAGGAGTTCTAGATTTGTCATTTCTGGTATTCGTTAGTAACTGAAACGCCTACTTATATTAAAGGGATGTTAGCATGTAATAACTAGCATCCCTTTTATATACATGGAAATAAATAGCTCTTTAGGCTGACTAATTCACTTCGAAAACTTAGTTTTGATTTCTCAATAGAATAATGCTAACAGTAGACCAACTACAGACTATCTTTTGTGAGAAACTCGATGCTTACAAGTTCCCTCAAAATCCCTCGGCCCTTTATCAGCCAGTAGAATATATCTTATCACTTGGAGGCAAACGCATAAGACCTGTCTTACTCATGGCTGCTTACAATCTCTATAAAGAGGAGGTAGATTATGTATTTGAGGCGGGTATGGCCATAGAAGTATTTCATAACTTTTCTTTGCTGCATGATGATATAATGGATCAGGCAGATATTAGAAGAGGGCAGACAACAGTACATGTTAAGTATGATGAGAACACCGCTATTCTTTCTGGTGATGTAATGTTGATCTATGCATACCGTTTCTTGGAAAAGTACCCTGAAGACCTTGTAGAGCTCACAAGACTATTTACCAATACTTCTATAGAAGTTTGCGAAGGACAGCGGCTTGATATGGATTTTGAGACTCAGGAGGAAGTAGAAATTGCCTCTTACCTCAAAATGATAGAGCTCAAGACCTCTGTTGCTATAGCGGCATCCCTAGCTATGGGTGGTATTCTTGCCAAAGCTTCTTCCGAAGACCAGAAGCACCTGTACGAGTTTGGTCGGAACTTAGGTATTGCTTTTCAGATTCAGGATGATCTCCTAGATACCTTTGGCACTGAGGCACTTTTAGGAAAGAAGATCGGAGGTGATATCCTTCAAAAGAAGAAAACTTACCTCTATCTGAAATCTCTGGAGCTGTTAAATAAAGAAGAAGCGGCAAGGCTGAAAGCCATCTTTAGAATGGAGAAACTGGGGCCAGACGAAGTACAAGAAGTCAAAAAACTCTATAAAACTGCTCATGTAGATGTACATGCTCAAGAACTTAAGCTTGTATATCAGCAGCTTGCAACATCTCATTTGGCAGCCGTTTCTGTCTCTACTGATAAAAAGCAGATGCTCTCAGACTTATCTGTAAAATTGCTTAATCGGAACATCTAGTCGCTTAAGAGTTTTACAAAGAAGGGCTTCCTAAAAGACAATCTTACCGTTCCACCACTCTTTCTCAATACTAGCTCCATGCCGCTCGTAAAATTTGGTAGCTTGGGTATTCCAGTCCAAAACTTGCCATTTCATAAGTTTGCAGTCCCTCTGCTTGGCTTCTTTTAGTGTGGCCTTAAAAAGCCTGTCACCTATACCTCTGCTTCTATGGGCCTCTTTGACAACAAAGTCCTCCAAGTATAGCATTTTCCCTTTCCAGGTAGAAAAAGTATCATAGAACAAGGTCATGCCCAAAATTTCCCCGTCCTCCTCCGCTACCAGTATGCTTATCAGACCCTTTTGGTAGGCAGATATATAGTCATCTACAGTTGCTGTTACAGCTTCGGGTTCTTTTTCAAATATGGCCAATTCTATGACCAGCCCTCTAATAGTCTCTAAATCAGCCATTTCGGCAAATCTTATTTTAAGTTTTTCAGACATCTGAGCCTTAATTTTTAAGTCGAATTTTCATGTTGGCAATCCTAAAAATATATAGTACCTTTGCACCTCATTTTTCAGAGCTATAGCTATAGCTAAAATATAAATCAATAATATATGCCTACTATCAACCAGTTGGTAAGAAAAGGGAGAAAAAAGCAAGTCGAAGCTAGCAAAACAAGAGCACTAGAGGGCTGTCCTCAGAAAAGAGGTGTCTGTACAAGAGTTTATACGACTACTCCAAAAAAGCCTAACTCTGCACTAAGAAAGGTTGCTAAGGTTAGATTGACCAATGGACAAGAGGTAATTGCATATATTCCAGGCGAAGGCCACAACCTTCAGGAGCACTCTATAGTATTACTAAGAGGAGGGAGAGTAAAAGATCTTCCAGGTGTTAGATATACGATAGTGAGAGGAGCGCTAGATACTGCTGGTGTAGAAGGAAGATTACAATCAAGATCAAAATACGGGTCTAAGAGACCTAAAAAATAGTTAGGACATGCGTAAAAGAAAACCGAAAAAGAGAATCCTACAACCGGATCCAAGGTTTAATGATATCATGGTGACACAGTTTGTCAACAACCTCATGTGGGCAGGGAAAAAAACCAGAGCCTATGAAATCTTCTACAATGCTATGGATATGATCCAAGAAAAGACTGGAGAAGACCCGCATGATCAATGGAAAAAAGCACTGCAAAATATAACGCCAGGAGTAGAGGTTAGATCTAAGAGAATAGGTGGAGCAACGTTCCAGATACCTGTAGAAGTAAGACCTGCAAGAAAGATTTCTGTAGGTATGAAGTGGCTAATAAAGTACTCTAGAGCTAGAAATGGTAAGGGTATGGCTGACAAATTAGCGAATGAGATAATGGCAGCTGCTAAGGGTGAAGGAGCAGCAGTTAAGAAAAGAGAAGATACCCACAAAATGGCGGAAGCTAACAGAGCATTCGCACATTTTAGAACTTAGGATTTACTTTCAAATAATTAACAAGACAGAGAATAAGCCATGGCTAGAGATTTATCCTACTTAAGGAATATCGGTATTGCGGCACACATTGATGCTGGAAAGACTACCACCACTGAAAGAGTACTATTCTACACAGGTATGTCACACAAGATAGGTGAGGTACATGATGGTGCTGCTACGATGGATTGGATGGAGCAAGAGCAAGAAAGAGGCATCACTATTACCTCGGCTGCCACAGCTACCAACTGGAAGTGGAAGGATGAGAACTATCCTATGAACATCATAGATACACCTGGTCACGTGGATTTCACAGTGGAGGTTAATCGTTCATTAAGAGTCCTAGATGGACTAGTTTTCTTATTCTGTGCTGTATCTGGTGTTGAGCCTCAGTCTGAGACTAACTGGAGACTAGCTAACAACTATAAAGTTCCGAGAATAGGATTCGTTAACAAAATGGATAGATCTGGTGCAGATTTCTTTGCAGTGGTGAAAGATGTTTTTGAAAAATTAGGCTCTCCAGCTATTCCGCTCCAGGTTCCTATCGGAGCAGAAGAGACTTTCAAAGGTGTGGTGGATCTTATCACTGGAAAAGCTATCGTGTGGAACGAAGCAGATATGGGAATGACCTATGAGGAAATTCCTGTCCCTGAAGATCTAGTGGATGTTGTGGCTGAGTGGAGAGAGAAGTTGCTAGAAGCAGTAGCTGAGTATGATGATACATTGATGGAGAAATTCTTCGATGATCCTGCCTCTATTACAGAGCAAGAAATGATAAATGCAGTAAGAGGTGCCGTATTGGATAACAAGTTTGTTCCAATGATGTGTGGTTCTGCTTTCAAAAATAAAGGAGTTCAAGCTGTACTAGATGCAGTATGTGCTTTCTTACCATCACCACTAGATATAGGAGGTGTTACAGGAACTAATCCCAAAACAGATGCAGAAGTAGAGAGAAAGCCTTCTAATGATGAGCCTTTTACCGCTTTAGCATTTAAAATAGCTACCGATCCTTATGTAGGGAGACTAGCCTTCTTCAGAGTTTATTCTGGAGTTCTGGATGCTGGTTCATATATCTTCAACTCTAGATCTGGGAATAAAGAACGTATCTCTAGATTGTATCAGATGCACTCTAATAAGCAGAATGCAATCGAGAAAGTAGAAACTGGTGATATTGCAGCAGGTGTAGGATTTAAAGATATCCGTACGGGAGATACTTTATGCGCAGAGGGTCATCCTCTTGTACTAGAGAGTATGGTATTCCCAGATCCTGTAATCGGGGTTGCTATTGAGCCTAAGACGCAAAAAGACATAGATAAGCTAGGTATGGCTTTAGCTAAGCTTTCTGAAGAGGATCCGACATTTAGAGTAAGATATGATGAGGATACTAACCAGACCATTATTAGTGGTATGGGAGAGTTGCACCTTGAGATTATTATAGACAGATTGAAGAGAGAGTTTAAGGTAGAATGTAATCAAGGTCCACCTCAGGTAACTTATAAGGAAGCACTTACAACTACTGTAGATCATACAGAAAGATTGAAAAAGCAGTCTGGTGGTTCTGGTTTATTTGCTCAGATGCAATTCGAATTAGGTCCTGCAGATCAGGAGTTTCTTGATTCTGATGAATTTAAGGCAGGTAAAACTAGACTACAATTCGAAAATAAAATTGTCGGTGGTAAGATTCCTAAAGAATTTTTCCCGTCTATCATCAAAGGCTTTAATGCAATGATGGATAATGGTGTACTTGCTGGATATGGCATTGACTCTATGAGAGTAAAGCTTTACGATGGAGCAACCCACGCTGTGGATAGTAAGCCTATTGCCTTTGAGCTTTGTGCTAAGGAAGGTTTTAAGGCTGCAGCAAGTTCAGCTAAGCCAGTCTTACTAGAACCTATTATGGCTCTTGAAGTAGTGACTCCTGAAGAATATGTGGGGTCAGTTATTGGTGATTTGAATAGAAGAAGAGGTTTGCCAAAAGGTCAAGACTCTAGACCAGGTGGAGCTGTTGTCATTTCAGCAGATGTGCCTCTTTCTGAAATGTTTGGTTATGTAACCTCTTTAAGGACGATAACGTCAGGAAGAGCGAGCAGTACTATGACTTTCGACAGATATAGCGCGGCACCGCAAAGTGTTGCAAAAGAAATAATTGAAAAAGCGAAAGGCGAGGTAAATGTTTAAATGCTTTGATTAGTTGAATTATCAACTAATTAACGCTACATTTGCGCTCCTTTTAACATTTATAAGGTTATGAATCAAAAAATTAGAATCAAACTTCGAAGTTACGACTACAACTTAGTTGACAAGTCTACTGAGAAGATTGTGAAAACGGTACGTAATAGTGGTGCTGTGATCTCTGGTCCGATTCCTCTGCCAACGGATAAAGAAATGCATACGGTACTTAGATCTCCGCATGTCAACAAAAAATCTCGTGAGCAGTTTTCTCTTCGGACCCATAAGAGACTCATAGAAATCTATACGCCGACTCAGAAGACGGTGGATGCATTGTCTAAGCTCGAGTTACCTAGTGGGGTAGACATTCAAGTCAAGCTCACTTAAGACCAAATTTCACATTTTAATTATTTCTAATATGAGACCTTCCGAGGTCCTATAGAATTGTTTTGCTTAGTCACATATATAAAAATATATGAACGGATTAATAGGAAAGAAAATAGGTATGACCAGTATCTTTAACGAGGCAGGGATGAATATTCCTTGTACAGTTATAGAGATCGGTAAAAACGTTGTTTCTCAAGTGAAAACTGAGGAGACAGATGGGTATAGTGCATTACAAGTTGCCTATGGCTCTAGAAACGAAAAAAATATAAATAAAGCTCTTGGTGGACACCTGAAGAGATCTGGGCTCGGCTCTACACAGAAGGTAGCTGAATTCAGAAACTGTGATTTGGAAAAAGCGCAAGGTGATGCATTGACTATAGCAGACGTGTTTGCCGAAGGTGATACGGTTAGCGCAGTAGGAACCTCTAAAGGAAAAGGTTTTCAAGGGGTAGTAAAAAGACACAAGTTCGGTGGTGTAGGACAAGCTACTCACGGACAACATAACAGACTCAGAGCACCAGGAGCAATAGGTGCTTGTTCTACTCCTTCTAAAGTCTATAAAGGGACAAGAATGGGAGGAAGAATGGGTGGAAATAGAGTTAAGACTACTAATCTTAAAGTGGTTAAGATTCTTGCTGAGAAGAATTTAATGTTGATCAAAGGAGCAGTGCCAGGGCACAAAGGTTCTTTAGTAATCATAGAAAAGTAGAATCATGAAAGTTGACGTATACGGAATAAATGGCCAGTCAACTGGAAGATCAGTAGACCTTCCAGATGAGATCTTTGGTATAGAGCCTAACGATCATGCTATGTATCTAGCTGTAAAGTCTATTCAGGCTAATAAAAGGCAAGGAACACATAAGTCAAAAGAAAGAGGCGAGATTAAAGGATCTACTAAGAAGATTAAGAAGCAAAAGGGAACAGGTACTGCAAGAGCAGGTAGTATAAAAAATCCTTTGTTCAGAGGTGGAGGTAGAATGTTCGGTCCTAGACCAAGAACTTACTCTGTTACTCTTAACAAAAAGGTGAAAGCATTAGCGAGAAAGTCTGCACTCTCATCCAAAGCAGCCGCTGGAACGCTTAAAATAATCGAAGATTTTACTTTTGATGCGCCTAGAACTAAGGAGTTTGCTACTGTGCTGAACAACCTAGAAGTTGCCAACAAAAAGACGCTTTTTGTTATGTCAGGTGCTGATAAGAATTTAGTCTTATCCTCCAGAAATATTAAGAAAGCAAATGTTTTGGACGCTTCTGTGGTAAGTACCCTTGACATTATGAGCGCTGGGCAAGTATTTATGTCTGAGGCCTCTGTTAATAAGTTAAAAGAAGCATTTTCAAAATAAGATATGCAAAAGAGAGTATTAATCAAGCCAGTAATTTCGGAGAAAGCAGAAACGCTTTCCGGTGGAATGAATCACTATAGTTTTATAGTGAACAAGACTGCTAATAAGATCGAGATCAAAAAAGCAGTGGAGGCAATGTATAATGTAAATGTATCCTCTGTGAATACTTTGAATATGCCAGGTAAGTCTAAGACTAGAAATACGCGATCTGGAGTATTGAAAGGAACGATGAGTTCGTACAAAAAAGCAGTAATCAAATTAGCTGCTGGAGAGGAAATTGATTTTTTCGGAGAAGTATAATTAGAGCATAATGCCAGTTAAAAAACATAAACCAGTATCACCAGGACTAAGACATTACGTAAGTAATGATTACTCTGAGTTGACTAGTAAGTCTAGTAAGCCTTATAAGAAACTAACTGTAGGTCTCAAGAAATCTGGTGGAAGAAACCATGATGGAAAAATGACCGTCAGAAATATAGGTGGTGGTCACAAAAAGAAATACAGAATCATAGATTTCAAGAGAGACAACGAAGGAGTTGTAGGTACTGTGCAGACGATAGAGTATGATCCGAACAGATCTGCTTATATCGCACTTGTAGATTATGCAGGCGAAAAGAGATATATAATCGCTCCTAATGGATTGAAAGTGGGAACTGAAATCGTTTCAGGTAAAAATGCAACTCCAGTAGTAGGGAATGCGATGTATCTAAGTGATATTCCTTTAGGTGCAGACATTCACGCTATAGAGATGAATCCTGGTAAGGGTGCACAACTTGCTAGAAGCGCAGGTACTAATGCTACCTTGATGGGTAGAGAAGGAAAATATGCGATTATCAAACTGCCAAGTGGTGAAGTGAGAAGAATCTTACTTACGTGTAAGGCTACAATAGGCACCACTTCTAATCCTGATCATGGTCTAACTGTAATGGGTAAGGCTGGTAGAAACAGATGGAAAGGTAGAAGACCTAGAGTAAGAGGTGTAGCGATGAACCCTGTAGATCACCCGATGGGAGGTGGAGAAGGAAAAGCATCAGGAGGACATCCTAGATCTAGAACTGGTGTAATGGCCAAAGGTCAGAAAACTAGAAATAATAAGAAGCACTCTACTAAGCTGATAATTTCGAAAAGAAAAACTAAAAATACTTAAGCATGGCTAGATCATTAAAGAAAGGCCCTTACGTGTATCATAAATTGTTGGCTAAGGTGCAAAAGTCGCAAGAGTCAACTAAGAAATCTGTGATCAAGACGTGGTCAAGATCTTCTATGGTAATACCGACAATGGTAGGAAGTACGATTGCGGTACATAATGGAAAGACCTTTGTTCCAGTATATGTGACAGAAAATATGGTTGGCCATAAGTTAGGTGAATTTGCACCGACAAGAACTTACAAAGGTCACCAAGGAAATAGATAATTAATCGAGAACTAATATTAATTAGTGATGGAAGCAATAGCAAAATTGAAAAATGTATCTCTCTCTGAAAGGAAAATGAGATTCGTAGTAGATAGTATAAGAGGTAAGTCAGTGGACGATGCCCTAGATATTCTTAAATTCTCAAAGAGAGAAGCTGCAGAGTATGTAGAAAAGTTATTGCTTTCTGCTATCTCTAATTGGGAAAACAAATTGGATATGGCTTATAGCGCTGATGACTATGGCTTGTATGTAAAGTCTATACACGTAGACGGAGCAGGTATGCTAAAGAGATTCAGACCGGCACCACACGGTAGAGCACACAGAATCAGAAAAAGATCTAATCATGTGACAGTGGTAGTTTCTAACAAAGTAGAGTTAGAAGCTGATAATACTAAAACAACAGAAGAACAAAATTAATATGGGTCAAAAGACTAATCCAATAGGTAATCGTTTAGGTATCATCAGAGGATGGGAATCTAACTGGTATGGTGGAAAAGATTTTGGAAGGAAGCTTGTGGAAGATGAGAAAATCAGAATCTACCTAAAAGCGAGAGTTAATAAAGGTGGTATCGCAAGGATAATCATCGAGAGAACCCTTAAAAGAATAACTGTTACGATACATACTTCTAGACCAGGTATCATTATAGGTAAAGGTGGAGCAGAAGTAGATGCGATCAGAGAAGAGCTAAAAAGATTGACTGGACAGGATGTCCAAATCAATATAATAGAAATAAGAAAGCCAGAATTAGATGCAGCTATTGTTGCTGAATCTGTAGGAAAGCAACTAGAAGGAAGAGTAAACTTTAGAAGAGCTATCAAGATGGCGATTCAGTCTACTATGAGAGCTGGTGCAGAAGGTATAAAAATAAGAGTGAGTGGAAGACTGAACGGTGCTGAGATGGCTAGAAGTGAAGAGTTCAAAGAAGGAAGAACACCATTGCATACTTTCAGAGCAGACATTGATTATGCTCTATTTGAAGCACTGACGGTATATGGGAAGATAGGTGTGAAATGCTGGATATGTAAAGGAGAAGTACTAGGAAAGAGAGATCTTTCTCCTAACGTAGGTGATCCTAAACAAAAAGGTGGAAGAGGCGGAAGAGGCAATGATAGAGGCGGAAGAGGTGGAAGAGGAAATAATAGAGGTGGAAACAGAGGCGGCAACAGAGGTGGCGGCGGAGGAAGAAACCGTAATTAGATTAGAAAACAGATAATTCATTTTGTATTACCTTTGCGAAACTTTTCAAAAAAGGGAAATAAATTAAGATATGTTACAGCCAAAACGTACGAAATATAGAAAGCAGATGAAAGGCAAGAACAGAGGTCTTGCTTTTAAGGGGAGTACGATTGCCTTTGGTTCTTTTGCCTTGAAGACAATGGAGAACGCCTTCATTACCAATAGACAAATAGAAGCGGCAAGGATAGCGATGACGAGACATATGCAAAGGCAAGGGAAAGTATGGATCAGAATATTTCCAGACAAACCTATCACATCTAAGCCATTAGAGGTAAGGATGGGAAAGGGTAAAGGAAACCTTGATCACTACGTTGCAAGCATAAAAGCAGGTAGAATAATGTTTGAGCTAGACGGTGTTCCAGAGAAATTGGCTTATGAAGCTTTGAGATTGGCAGCACAGAAGCTGCCTGTAGCGACAAGAACTATTACCAGACCTGATTATTCAGAATAGAAAACTAGAATTAGATGCCTAGTAAAAAGTATATAGAACTACAAGAATTCACAGATGACGAGTTGAAAAACGAGTTATCGGAGACACAGTCTCAGTATCAGAAGTTGCTATTTGACCATACGCTAAAAGGATTAGAAAATCCCCTTGCACTAAGAGAGGTCAGAAGAGATGTAGCTAGAATGAAGACAGAGGTGAGAAGAAGAGAGATTGCTGTTATGACTCCAGAACAATTAGAAGGAAGATCTAAGAAAATTGCTAGAAGAAGAAAACAATAGTATGTCTACAGAGCAAGAAAAAGTACAAAAGAATAAGAAGACAAGAATCGGTCTGGTGACAAGTACCAAGATGGATAAGTCTATAACAGTTTCTGTAGAAAGAAAACTGCGTCACCCTATCTACGGAAAGTTCGTAAAGAAGACAAAGAAGTTTGTAGCTCACGATGAGCTAAATGACTGTAATGAAGGGGATCTGGTAAAAATAATTGAGTCAAGACCTCTCTCTAAAAGAAAGAGATGGAGACTTACTGAAATCTTAGAAAGAGCTAAATAAAATAAAATGATACAGCAAGAGAGTCGATTAAATGTTGCTGATAATTCAGGTGCCAAGCAAGTACTTTGCATAAGAGTATTAGGTGGTACTAAAAGAAGGTATGCGTCTATCGGAGACAAAATTATTGTCACAGTAAAAGAAGCATCACCTGGAGGCATCAAAAAAGGAGTCGTATCTCCTGCAGTTATCGTGAGAACGAGAAAAGAGATAAGAAGAAAGGACGGTTCATATATCAGATTTGATGATAATGCTGTCGTACTTCTTAATGATTCTGATGAGCCTAGAGGTACACGTATTTTTGGACCTGTAGCGAGAGAGCTTAGAGACAAGGAGTACATGAGAATTATATCATTAGCACCAGAGGTGTTATAGACAATCAATAAAAAGATGAAAGGTATAACATCACATAAGACCAATAAGATTCACATCAAGAAAGGTGACAAAGTAGTCGTCATCTCTGGTGCTTATAAAGGTACACAAGGAGAAGTACAGAAAGTATTGCCAAGCAAATATAGAGCTATAGTAACAGGCGTCAATGTATCTAAAAAGCATACTAAGCCTACAGCAGATCAGCCAGGTGGTATTAATGATGTAGAGCAGCCTATTCACATTTCTAATTTACAGTTAGTAGATCCAAAATCTGGGTCGGGTACTAGAATAGGAAGAAGAAAAGAAGGCGATAAAAACGTCAGATATTCTAAGAAATCAGGAGAAACAATTAAATAATGAGCTACGAGCCGCGACTAGTTAAAAAATACAAAGAAGAGGTAGTCCCTAAATTAAAGGAGACTTTTAACTATTCTTCTGTTATGCAAGTACCTAAGTTGGTTAAGATCACGATGAACCAAGGTGTGGGCTTAGCAACGCAGGATAAAAAGTTGGTAGAAAATGCTGTAAAGGAAATGACCTTAATATCAGGTCAGAAAGCAGTAGCAACTATCGCATCAAAGTCTGTCTCAAACTTTAAATTAAGAGAAGGCATGCCTATCGGATCTAAAGTAACCCTGAGAAAAGAAAGGATGTGGGATTTCCTAGATAGATTTATTTCTGTAGCACTTCCTAGGGTAAGAGATTTTAGAGGTATCAGTGATAAGAGTTTTGACGGTAGAGGAAATTACTCTATAGGAATAAAAGAACAAATCATATTTCCAGAGATCAATATAGATCAAGTGAGTAAGATAACGGGAATGGATATCAATTTTGTAACAACAGCCAATACTGATGCTGAAGCACTAGAATTACTGAAGTTATTAGGTATGCCTTTCAAAAATCAAAGAAACTAATATCCAATGGCTAGAAAAGCACTTATAGCAAGAGAAGAAAAAAGGCGTAAGCTAGTAGCTAAGTATGCTGACTTGAGAAAGAAACTTAAGGAAGAAGGAAAATGGGAAGAGCTAGATAAACTTCCAAAAAACTCATGTAAAGTAAGACTACATAATAGATGTCAGCTTACGGGACGTCCGAAAGGATACATGAGAAAATTTGGAATCAACAGAGTTACTTTTAGAAAAATGGCTTTGGAAGGAAAAATTCCTGGTTTAACTAAATCAAGCTGGTAGTACCACAAAAATCAATTTAGAAATGGTTACAGATTCAATAGCAGATTATCTTACAAGAATTAGAAATGCTCAACAAGCGAAGCATAAGATTGTAGAAATTCCAGCTTCTAGAATGAAGAAGAGTATCACTGAAATCTTATATGATCAAGGTTTTATTCTTAAGTACAAGTTTGATGATGATGCTGGAAAGCATGGCTTGATCAAAATAGCAATCAAGTATGATTCCAAAACTAAGGAGCCAGTAATTAAAAAGCTAGGCAGAATAAGTAAGCCTGGTCTTAGAAAGTACTCAAAAGCAGTAGATATACCTAGATCAATGAATGGTCTTGGAATCAACATAGTTTCTACCTCAAAAGGCGTTATGACCAGCAAACAAGCTGCAAAAGAAAACGTTGGGGGAGAATTAATTTGTTTCGTACACTAATTAACGTTAATAAGAATGTCACGAATAGGAAAAGCACCAATATCTGTACCCAGTGGAGTAACCATAGATATATCTAAAGGTAACCTCATTACAGTTAAAGGTCCTAAAGGAGAACTTAAGCAACAAGCTGATCCAGACTTAGAGTTTAAACTCGAAGATGGAGAGCTCGTAATAAGCAGGCCCACTGAGCAAAAGAGACATAAAGCTATGCATGGTCTATACAGATCATTAGTGAGCAATATGGTAGAGGGAGTAAACAATGGGGTAACAAAAGAATTGCAACTTATCGGTGTCGGTTATAGATGTGCTAACACAGGTAACCTATTAGAATTGACTTTGGGATATTCTCACCCTATCTTTTTCTATGTTCCTGACGAAGTTAAAGTGGAAACTAAAATGGAGAAGGGTAATCCTCCCACTATCCTTTTAACAAGCCACGATAAGCAACTTATAGGACAAGTTGCGGCTAAGATCAGAGCCTTCAGAAAAGTAGAGCCTTACAAAGGAAAAGGTGTCAGATTTGCAGGAGAACAAATTAGAAGAAAAGCTGGTAAGACAGCTACATCTTAATACATAAGTATCATGGGAAAATTTACCAAGAAGCAAAAGATTCGATTAAGAATCAGAAAAAAAATAAGCGGAACTCCTGAAGTGCCTAGATTGAGCATTTTTAGAAGTAACAAATACATCTACTGTCAGATTATAGATGACGTAAATGGTGTTACTATAGCTGATGCAAACTCTAAGGCTCTCAATGCTGGATCTAATTTAGACTCAGCAAAGAAGGTAGGCTTGATGATTGCTGAGAAAGCAAAAAGCAAGAATGTAGATACAGTGGTTTTTGATAGAGGAGGAAATCTTTTTCATGGGAGAGTAAAAGCCTTAGCAGATGCTGCTAGAGAAGGTGGACTCCAATTTTAACCAAACGAATAAGCAAACACAATGGCTCAACGTAACGATAGAGGAAGAAAATCTAAAGCTGTAGATACCTCCGATCTTAAGGATAAACTTGTCAGCCTTAACAGGGTGGCAAAAGTCACAAAAGGTGGTAGAACTTTTAGCTTTTCTGCACTAGTAGTCTTAGGCGATGGAAAAGGTAAGGTAGGACATGGTCTAGGTAAAGCTAGAGATGTACAAGAATGTATATCTAAGGCAGTAGACGATGCAAGAAAAAATCTTGTTACTGTACCTATCATTAATGGCACTATACCTCATGAGCAATTAGGGAAATATGGAGCTGGAAAAGTTTTTATCAAGCCAGCTGCAGATGGAACAGGTGTAATAGCAGGGGGTGCGATGAGAGCGGTACTAGAGAGTGCTGGAGTTGCAAATGTACTCGCTAAATCTCAAGGATCTTCTAATCCACATAATGTTGTGAAAGCGACTATAGATGCACTAAAGAGATTAAGAAGCCCGCATGAAGTGGCTAGACAAAGAGGTATCACATTAGAGAAACTTTTTGAAGGATAGACAATGAGTAAGATTAAAATAACACAAATCAAAAGTGTCATCGATAGACCTAAGCGTCAGAAAGAAACGATGAAAGCACTAGGTCTAAGAAAAATGAACCAGACTGTAGAGAAAGAAGCGTCTCCTCAGGTAATGGGCATGATAAGAAAAGTAAGCCATCTTCTAAGAATAGAAGAGTAATAGTATAACTAACAGCAAGAATTTTTAAAATGGAATTGCATAATCTAACTCCTGCTAAAGGATCTGTAAAGAAAGGAAAGAGAATTGCGAGAGGGCAAGGATCAGGCCGAGGTGGAACTTCTACAAGAGGTCATAAAGGTGCTAAGTCTAGATCTGGATGGAGCAACAAGAGAGCTTTCGAGGGTGGTCAGATGCCACTTCAAATGCGATTGCCTAAGAGAGGTTTTAAAAACCCTAACAGAACAAGTTATACTGCCCTGAATTTATCAAGATTGCAGGAAATCAGCGATAAGTTAGGTTTGAAAGAAGTATCTATCGAAGCATTATATGCTAATAGAATTATAAAGAAAGGCGAAAAAGTAAAAGTATTGGCTAATGGAGAATTGACTTCTTCAGTAAGTGTCAAAGTGCATGCTATTTCCGAAAAAGCTAAGTCCCAAATTGAATCAAAAGGCGGTTCAGTTACCTTACTTTAAAATTGAAGAATGAACAAGTTTATAGAAACTTTTAAAAACATCTGGAAAATTGATGAGCTAAGGAATAGAATACTATTCACATTAGCTCTTTTAGCAATTTACAGAGTTGGGTCTTTTATTGTTTTACCTGGTGTCAATTCTGATGCACTGGAACAAGCAATGGGAAATCAGAATAATGACCTTTTAGGTTTAATAAACACTTTCACTGGTGGTGCTTTTAACCAGGCTGCAATTTTCGCACTCGGGATAATGCCTTACATCACAGCATCTATCATTGTTCAACTTTTGGGCTTTGCAGTCCCTTATTTTCAAAAACTACAACAGAAGGAAGGAGAATCTGGACGTAAGAAGATTACACAGATTACAAGAATCCTTACTGTATTTATAACACTAGTTCAGGGTGGAGGTTATCTTACTTACCTTAACTCTATGCCAGGTGCTGTCCACCAGTCTTTGAGTCCGACAGTTTTTTGGTTTAGTAATATTATTATTCTTTCTGCAGGGACGATTTTCGCCATGTGGTTAGGAGAAAAGATTACAGATAGAGGAATCGGGAATGGTGTATCTCTATTAATAACAATAGGTATCATAGCTACTTTACCAAGATCATTTGTAACGGAGGTAATCTCTCAGTTTAACGGAGGTGGTGGTTTCTTACTGATTCTAGAGTTTGCTGTACTTTTCTTTGTGATTCTCGCTACTGTACTTATCGTACAAGGAGTCAGAAGAATCCCTATACAGTTCGCGAAGAGAATGGTAGGTAGAACAGGCGCTAACATGCCTGCTGCTGGTGCAAGAGATTTCATACCACTAAAAGTGAATGCTTCTGGTGTAATGCCTATCATCTTTGCTCAGGCAATAATGTTCCTTCCCGTTACAATCGCACAATGGGCTGGTAACCAAGGTGGAGGTATCATAGGCCAATTGAGCGATTGGAAATCAATACCTTACAACATAATATTCTTCTTACTAGTAGTATTGTTTACCTATGTGTATACAGCATTGCTCGTAAATCCTCAGCAATATGCTGAATACCTAAAGAGACAAAATGCATTTATCCCAGGTATAAAGCCAGGATCTATGACACAAGAATTTATAGATACACTTACTACCAGAGTAACCCTTCCCGGGTCTATCTTTTTAGGTCTTATTTCTATACTACCAGCAATCGTTGCTGCTTTTGGTGTCAATGATGCGTTTGCCTTATTCTTTGGTGGTACATCTTTGCTGATCTTAGTAGCCGTAGTATTGGATACCTTGCAGCAGATAGAGAGTTACCTACTTATGAGAAAGTACGACGGACTAGTGAAGTCTGGAAGAATCAAAGGTAGATCAGGTATGCAGACTATTGGAGCTGGTATGTAATGATATATTACAAGACAGCAGAAGACATAGAACATATTAGAGAAAGCTGTCTCTTGGTATCCAAGACCCTTGCTCAAGTTGCCTCAGTCCTAAAGCCTGGAATGACCGGGTTAGAAATAGATAAGCTAGCTGAAGAATTCATTTTAGATCATGAAGCCAAGCCAGGCTTTAAAGGATATAGAGGTTTTCCAGGTACCCTATGTATTTCTCCTAATGAGGGAGTTGTACATGGTATTCCCACAGACGTTCCATTCAAGGAAGATGATATCTTAAGTATAGATTGTGGTTCATATCTCAATGGTTACTACGGTGACTCAGCATTTACTTTTGCAATGGGCGGAGTAACAGATGAAGTGATGGAGTTATTAGTATGCACTAATGCCTCACTATATAAAGGTATAGAACAAGCCAAAGTAGGGAATAGAATAGGAGATATAAGCTTTGCTATACAGAACTATAACGAAGAAAGGAACTACTCGGTAGTGAGAGAACTAGTAGGGCATGGTATAGGTAAAAACCTACATGAGGCTCCTGAAGTACCTAATTTCGGAAGAAGGGGTAGAGGACCTAAAATAAAGGATGGTCTAGTGATAGCAATAGAGCCTATGATTAATATGGGAGTGAAAGGTGTCAAGCAGTCTAATGATGGCTGGACTATTATCACTAAGGACAATCAGCCTTCAGCCCATTATGAGCATACTATAGCAATTACTGACGAAGGGCCGGACATTTTGTCCAATCATACCTTGATAGAAGACGTTATAAAAAATAACCCAGAAATCAGGAATATTACCCTAAAAAAATAGATATTTGCACTCCAAAATTTTTTAATGTCAAAAAAGAACCTAATTGCTCAGGATGGCGTCATTGAAGAAGCCCTTTCTAATGCAATGTTTAGAGTGAGACTTGAGAATGACCACGTAATAGTTGCTACTATCTCTGGAAAAATGAGAATGCACTATATAAGAATCCTTCCTGGAGACAAAGTGGCCGTCGAAATGTCCCCGTACGATTTGACAAGAGGCAGAATAACATACAGATACAAGTAGATATGAAAGTAAAAGCATCCATAAAAAAAAGATCTGCTGATTGTAAGATCGTCAGAAGAAAAGGAAAGCTCTACGTTATTAACAAGAAGAACCCTAAGTTCAAGCAAAGACAAGGATAAGATATGGCTAGAATAGCAGGAGTTGATTTACCCAAGAATAAGAGAGGCTGTATAAGCCTTACTTACGTTTATGGCATAGGTAGAACTAGAGCCAAGCAAATACTTGACAAAGTAGAAGTTGGTCATAATGTAAAGGTGAACGATTGGTCTGATGAAAACATCAAACAAATCTCTAAGCTGATACAAGACGAATACCTTGTAGAAGGTGAACTTAGAAGTGAAGTGCAGACTAACATTAAGAGATTAATGGATATCGCATGTTACAGAGGTCTGAGACATAGAAGAGGTCTCCCTGTAAGAGGGCAGAGAACACAGACCAATGCTAGAACTAGAAAAGGAAGAAAGAAAACTGTTGCTAACAAAAAGAAAGCAACTAAATAATAAGTAGTATGGCAAAGGCTAAAAAGAAAAGAAAGGTAAATGTAGAACCAGAAGGTTTGGTATACATTAAAGCCAGTTTCAATAATATTATCATCTCTATGACTAACAAGGCAGGCCATGTTATATCATGGGCATCCGCAGGAAAGGCAGGTTTTAGAGGTTCTAAGAAGAATACACCATTTGCAGCTCAGATTGCAGCTAAGGATGCCGCACAAACTGCTTATGACGCTGGAATGAGATATGCAGAGGTACTTGTAAAAGGACCTGGATCAGGAAGAGAGGCAGCTATAAGAGCAATAGATGAGATAGGTATCAAAGTAACTAGAATCAAAGATGTTACCCCTATTCCACATAATGGTTGTAGACCACCTAAGAAAAGAAGAGTTTAAGTAAAACGACTTTTAGAAGTAAACAATAAAGTACACAGTAAATGGCAAGATATACAGGACCGACTACTAAAATTGCAAGAAAATTTGGTGAGGCAATATACGGACCGGATAAAAGCTTTGAAAAAAGAAAATATCCACCAGGCCAGCATGGTGGTGGAAGAAGAAGAAAGCAGAAGTCTGACTATTCTATGCAATTAACTGAAAAGCAAAAAGCGAAGTACACTTATGGTGTACTCGAGAGACAATTCAGAAACTTGTTTACTAAGGCCGCAGGTAAGTCAGGAGTAACAGGAGAAATCTTGCTACAATACTTAGAAGCACGTCTAGATAACTCAGTATATAGATTAGGCATAGCACCTACCCGAAGAGCAGCGAGACAATTGGTTTCTCACAAGCATATCTTAGTGAACGGTATATTGACTAATATTCCTTCATACCAACTCCGCCCTGGAGATGTTGTGTCTGTAAGAAATAAATCTAGAAACCTAGAAGTAGTACAAAATTCAATCGCAGGTAGAAGTTCTGAGTCCAAAAAGTGGACATGGATAGAATGGAACCCTGAAAGAATGGAAGGAACTTTCCTAGAGTATCCTGAGAGAGAAAAAATCCCAGAAAATATCAACGAACAACTTATTGTAGAACTTTACTCTAAGTAATCGGAAGATTATTGTGTGCTAGTAGGTGACGATCTGCTATGCTTAATTCATGAATTCATTCTTTATTAAATCAACGCATGAGTATTCTAAATTTTCAGAGACCTAATAAAATCTTATTAACTAAGGCCACTGAATTTGATGGCAACTTCGAATTCAAACCTCTAGAGCCTGGTTTTGGTCAAACAATAGGAAATTCTTTACGTAGAGTATTGCTTTCTTCCCTAGAAGGTCACGCTATCAGTGCTGTAAGAATAGCTGGTGTAGATCACGAGTTTTCTACAATCAAAGGCGTATACGAAGATGTCGTGGACATCATACTCAACTTGAAACAAGTAAGACTAAAGCCGGAAATAGATATGCCGGATGCTGAGAGTGAGAAAATCTATCTTACTATAAGTGGTAAAGAACAACTTACTGCTGCAGATATAGAAGCACATACCAACGTATTCAAGGTAATGAATCCTGAACTAGTCATCTGTCAGATGGAAAAATCAGTTAACCTTGAGGTAGAGCTTACTGTAACTAAAGGAAGAGGTTATGTATCAGCAGGTGAGACACTAGCTAAAGATGCACCTATCGGAGTCATACCGGTAGATGCTATTTATACACCAATAAAAAATGTTGCTTACAAAGTAGAATCTACTAGAGTAGGCCAACGAACAGATTACGAAAAATTAAGCATAGATATCAAGACAGATGGGACCATCCATCCTGAAGATGCAGTAAAAGAAGCATCTAGAATATTGATACAACACCTTATGCTTGTTACAGATGAGAACATCACATTCGAAACTGAAAAGAGCAGAGAAGACGATATCGTAGATGAGCACATTCTACATATGCGTAAGTTATTAAAGACGCCACTAGAAGATCTTGATCTATCAGTAAGAGCATATAACTGTCTCAAAGCTGCTAAGATCAACTCACTAGGAGAGATGGTTAAATATGATACTAATGAATTATTAAAGTTCAGAAACTTTGGTAAGAAATCATTAGTAGAGATAGAAGAGCTTCTTCAAAATAAAGGTCTAACCTTTGGTATGGATCTTTCTAAGTACAAACTAGACGAGGAGTAAGAACATAGGATCGTATCGACTCAGTTCTTTCAAGACTGGATCCTTATTTAATAAATATCATTAACAGATTTTGTCATTTATGACAAGTTGATTATACCGACAAAATCAGTGATGAACTTAATTTTTAGTCATGAGACACGGTAAAAAATTCAACCACCTAGGTAGAAAAAAAGGGCATAGAAACGCCTTGCTCAAGAATCTTTCTAAGAATCTTATTGAGCACAAAAGAATCAATACAACACTTGCAAAGGCCAAAGCACTTAGAGTGCATATAGAGCCACTTGTTACTAAAGCTAAGACCGATACGGGTCACTCAAGAAGAGTCGTCTTTAGTTATCTACAAGACAAAGAAAGTATCAAAGAACTTTTTGGACCTATAGCTACTAAGATAGGAACTAGACCTGGTGGCTATACTAGAATAATCAAGACGGGTCATAGAAAAGGTGATTGTGCAGAAATGGCCATGATAGAATTTGTAGATTTCAATGAGGTATACTCTAATACTGGATCTGCTAAGACAAAGAAGACAAGAAGAAGAGGAAAGAAAAGCGGAGGGGCTAAAGCTGCTGTTGCAACGGCCGCTGCTGCTCAGAGTAGTCAAGAAGAAGAATAGTATTCAATAGATATATTATTAAATGGGTTGCAATTCGCAGCCCATTTTTTTTGTCCGCGACTATTATTGTTTGGACTGCATGCTTTTCTATTATATTATAGTGTTTCGTTATATTTGGGGCCAATCTAAAACCATGCAAGAATCATCTCTCACTAATGCCATCCTCCTGCTAGAAGATGGCACTTATTATAAAGGACAAGCTGCAGGTATCAAAGGCATAGGGACAGGCGAAATATGTTTTAATACTGGAATGACAGGCTATCAAGAGATTTTTACAGATCCTTCTTATTCTGGACAAATTCTAGTTACGACCAATGCCCACATAGGCAACTATGGTACAAAATCTGAAGAAGTAGAATCGGATAAAGTGCAGATCGCAGGTCTGGTCTGTAAAAATTTTACCAATGACTACTCCAGACCCATGGCAGATGTCGCTCTGCAATCATACTTTGAGAAAAATAATATAGTCTGTATACACCAAGTAGACACTAGAGCAATAGTCAAGCATATTAGAAATAAGGGCGCAATGAATTGCCTGATATCTACAGATGAGTTAGACTTAGATAAGCTGAAGCAAAAATGCAAAGACATACCCTCTATGGAAGGCTTAGAGCTTGCCTCAAAAGTCAGCACAAAGAGTTCTTATGAAATGGGTAATGAGGATGCAGATGTGAAAATAGCTGTGATGGATTTTGGAACAAAAAAGAATATTCTTAGAAGCTTCTCTGAGAGAGGCGCTCAGCTAAAAATATTTCCTGCTAAGACCCCTGCCGCAGAAGTCAGAGCCTACAATGCAGATGGTTACTTCCTTTCTAATGGACCTGGAGATCCAGCTTCTATGGATTATGCCATCAGCACTATCAAGGATTTAATGCAAGATGAAAAGCCTTTGTTTGGCATTTGCTTAGGGCATCAGCTACTAGCTCTTGCACATGATATTCCAACTTACAAAATGCATAATGGACACCGAGGTATCAATCATCCTGTGAAAAATATTGTAACCGGATATTGTGAAGTGACCAGTCAGAATCATGGTTTCGGTGTCAGCCCAGAAGCAATTAGAAATAGTGACAAAGTAGAGATCACTCATATCAATCTCAATGATGAAACGATAGAAGGGATCAAGATAAAGGGGAAGCCAGCTTTTTCAGTGCAGTATCACCCTGAAGCTTCACCGGGTCCACATGACTCAAGATACTTATTTGACGATTTCATAAAATTGTTAAGAGAACATAAAAAAACAAGCTAGTGAGTAGAATTGCAGATATTAAAGCAAGACAAATTTTAGATTCTAGAGGTAATCCTACTGTAGAAGTAGATGTCATTACTGAGAATGGCTACATGGGTAGAGCAATAGTGCCTTCGGGGGCCTCTACTGGAAAGTATGAAGCCGTAGAGTTGAGAGACGGAAACAAAAAGCACTGGATGGGAAAAGGTGTTTCCAAAGCTGTCAAAAATGTCAACACTAAATTACACAATGCCCTACTCGGCCAATTCGTCTATGAACAAAGAGCAATAGACGAAATGATGATAAAGCTGGATGGGACACCTAATAAATCCAAGCTAGGCGCCAATGCCATGCTCGGCATCTCACTAGCCGTCGCTAAGGCAGCCGCACATGAAGCAGGCCAAAGCCTCTACAGATATATAGGTGGCGTAAATGCCTATACACTTCCTGTACCCATGATGAACATCCTCAATGGTGGATCACATGCGGATAACAGCATCGACTTCCAAGAGTTTATGGTAGTGCCTATCGGTGCTAAGACTTTTTCTGAGGGATTGAAAATGGGAGTAGAAATATTCCACCACCTCAAGTCAGTACTTAAGTCCAAAGGCATGTCTACGAATGTAGGGGATGAGGGAGGCTTTGCACCTAACATAGAATCCAATAAAGCTGCAATAGAAATAGTACTCAAGGCCATCAAAGCAGCTGGTTATAAAGCTGGGAAAGATGTGTGGATAGCAATGGATGCAGCAGCCTCTGAATTCTATGATTCTAAGAAGAAGGAATATCATTTTCACAAGTCAACAGGTCAAAGGCTTAAGTCGTCGGCTATGGTAGACTACTGGACTGATTGGATTAAGAACTATCCTATTTTTTCTATCGAAGATGGGCTAGATGAAGATGACTGGAAAGCATGGTCTCAGATGAATACTGCCGTAGGTGATAAGGTGCAACTGGTCGGAGATGATCTATTTGTGACGAATACTAAAAAACTAGAAAGAGGTATCAAAGAAGGCTCCGCCAATTCTATTCTGATTAAGGTCAATCAGATAGGTACTCTGACTGAGACGATAGATGCTGTCTCGCTAGCAAAGGCTAATAAATTCACGTCTGTGATGAGCCACAGGTCAGGAGAGACTGAAGACACTACTATTGCGGATCTAGCAGTAGCACTGAATACGGGACAGATTAAGACAGGCTCTGCGTCCAGAAGTGACCGTATGGCTAAGTATAATCAGTTATTGAGGATAGAAGAAGAGCTTGGCTCTATGGCTTATTACCCGGGCAAATCGATATTAAAGTAATAGATTATATATATTTGTGTTTGAAATTTCCCCCATGAATATTAAGGAGAAACTTTTAGATACATTTCAATCTATTCGCCTATCTAACTTTTTCAATAAGTACTATATAACAGCTTTTGCTTTTGTTGTATGGCTTAGTTTTTTTGACAGATATAATCTGATGACTCAGTACAAGCTGAGCCAAAATGTCAAACTCTTAGAAAATAAGAAACAAGATTATGAGAACCTGCTAGAAGAGGCACTAGTAGAAAGAAAGATTATCAAAAGTGATATAGAAAAATATGGAAGAGAGAAATACTTGTTCCATAAACCTGACGAAGAAATAATATTAATCAAGTAACGAAATGAGCACACTAGTTAATAAAGATTCCAAAATTATAGTACAAGGAATCACAGGTAAAGAAGGGAGTTTCCATACAGGTCAGATGATCGAGTATGGCACACCTATTATAGGAGGCGTAACGCCTGGAAAAGGTGGACAAGACCACCTCGGTGTACCTGTGTATAATACAGTAGATGAAGCTGTGAAAAAGGGCGGTGCTGATACTTCTATAATTTTTGTACCACCGAGATTTGCAGGTGATGCAATTATGGAAGCTGCGTCAGCAGGTATCAAAGTCATCATCTGTATCACTGAAGGTATTCCAGTACAAGATATGGTAAAGGTAAAAGCTTACATCAATGATTTCGATTGTAGACTTATAGGCCCTAACTGCCCAGGTGTTATGACTCCAGGTGAAGCAAAGGTAGGTATCATGCCAGGCTTTATACATAATCCAGGTAAGATAGGTATCGTATCACGTTCTGGAACCCTTACTTATGAAGCTGTAGATCAAGTGACTAAAGCTGGAATGGGACAGTCTACTTGTATAGGAATAGGAGGAGATCCTATTCCAGGTACAACAACTAAAGAAGCAGTAGAACTTCTAATGAATGATCCTGATACTGAAGGTATCGTTATGATAGGCGAGATAGGAGGAAGCATGGAAGCAGATGCAGCTCACTGGATCAAAGAACATGGAACTAAGCCAGTTGTAGGCTTTATAGCTGGCCAGACAGCTCCTAAAGGAAGAACAATGGGACATGCCGGTGCTATAGTAGGAGGCAAGGATGATACAGCGGAAGCGAAGATGGAAATCATGAGAGCTTGTGGTATCTCTGTAGTTAATTCTCCTGCAGATATAGGCGTGACAATGGCTAGACTGATGGGGAAGATAGAAACCAAATCAGAAGCAGATATTAAGAAAATGCTAGAGCCAGAATTAGTAGCGTATGCTAACGAGCTAGGGATATCTGCTCATGTAGATGACCTGAAAGCGGATACACTTACTAAAGTGATGAAGCTTCTAGGATATAGCTAAAAAAATAACTTCGACTAAAGTTATAATAAGGAGCCTCGCAATTTTTTGTGAGGCTTTTTTAGTCTTACTAGATTCACCTAGATTTTTATGAATTCAGATATCTTTATGCTGTGACTTCGAGGTATTTCATACGCCTAGCATATAACGGATCAGACTTTTCTGGCTGGCAAAACCAACCCAATGCCCCTACGGTACAAGCTGAAATAGAAAAAGCCTTATCCATCCTCTATAATTCTGAGATCCATGTCGTAGGCTGTGGGCGGACGGACACTGGTGTACATGCCTCTGATTTTTATCTGCACGTAGATTTAGATAATCGTTTTAGCGGGGAGCTACTCTTATTTAAGCTCAACTCTATGGTGCCTAACTCCATTGCCTTCCGCGAGATAATGCAAGTGCCAGCCGAGGCGCATACCAGATTTGATCCTGTCTCTCGCTCCTATACTTATAAGATGACTTTTGCCAATGACCCTTTTAGGCCTCACACTATATATAGATTTGACCAGTCGGGTAGACCAGACTTTGATCTCATGAATGAAGCTGCAGCCCTGCTCTTGGAGTATGATTCGTTTTTTCCTTTTTGCAAAACACATAACGACAGTGAAACTTACTTCTGTAATCTAACAGTTTCAGAATGGCGAAAAGAAACAGACAGCGAATGGCATTATAGGGTTACCTCTAATCGTTTTTTAAGAGGTATGGTAAGAATGATAGTAGGCATGACTTTGAATGTAGGACTGCACCGTCTAGATATAGAAACCGTGAAGAATGCTATGGATAAGCAGTTGCGACTACAAAAGGCCTGGGCAGTACCAGCAAAGGGGCTGTTCCTAAGCAACATAAGCTATCCAGACTATTCTTGAAAAAGGTGCTCATATATAGCCCCATAAAGTCCAATAAATTAGACTATGTGTTCAAGTTTATTTTTGAGCAACAACTGGGGCTAGATTGGAAATATCTGACAGAGATTCAGGAGGTGGAAGTACTATCAGAATCATCACTACTCATCAATTATTCCGCCACAGCTATCAAGCAGGCTATCTGGATAAAGAACAGTAATTATTTTTCTCACTTCCAGATGGATACTATTCCAAGCTTCCAAGAAGAGTTAATTTTTTCTTCAGATTCAGCATCCAGCTTTGATCTTTTTGCAGCTGTCTTTTACCTATTAGCTAGGGTAGAGGAGTATGGAGAAAACAACTGGGATGAGCATGGTCGTTTTCCCTCCTCTCAAAGTATCCTCTCCCAGAAAGATTTACTCAGTATACCAGTAGTGGACAAGTGGGTAGGAGAGCTGCGAAAGGAAGTAGAAAAGAAGTCTGGCCAGTCCCTCATTCCTAAGATTTACAAATTTATTTCTACTCTAGACATAGATCATATCTATGCATACAAAGGGAAAAGTACATTAGTCACACTAGGCGCTTTAGCAAAAGATGTCGTTCGGCTTAAAGCTCGAAGGCTAATAGATAGACTAAAAGCGCAAGATCCTTATGATCGTCTGGAGAATATATTGCAGTGGCATGAGCAGGTGGATTTGATACCGCAGTTTTTTGTTTTGACAGCAAGCAGAGGCCCATATGATAAAAACCTCTCGCCACAGAGCAACCATTTCCATACACAGATTCTCCAGCTCAGCACAAAAGCTCCTCTTGGCATTCACCCTTCCTATCAGTCTAGTAAAGACTGGTGCTTTGATGAGGAAAAAGGAACTTTAGAAAACATAATAAAGCAACCTGTCCACCAATCTCGGCAGCATTTTCTTAGGCTTCGATTCCCCGCTACTTACCGTAGTCTCATCGCAGCAGAGATAAAAGAAGATTATTCGATGGGCTATCCTGATGTGCTAGGCCATAGGGCAGGCACTTGTAGCCCTTTTTTCTGGTACGACCTTGAAAAAGATGAAGAGACAGAGCTCATGATTTTTCCTTTTCAGTTAATGGATGTCACTATGAAGAATTACTTGAAGTATGATCCTGAGACTGCACTAAAGGCAGCAAAGCGAATTGTCGATTCTGTAAAAGAAGTCAATGGTACTTGTTGCCTTATCTGGCATAATAGCTCCTTCTATGAGGAAGAAGGTTGGGCAGGCTGGGAGGCAGTATACAGAGAAATCTTATCTCTGGCCTCAGCATAATCTTTATATTTAGACTATGGAAGGATTAGGGCTTTCGCCGATAATGCTGGTTAGTGTAGTAGGGGGATATTTTCTATTCTTATACTTTATTTCTTATCTGACTGGAAAGGACGCGGATACACAGACTTTCTTCACGGCTCAGCGCCAGTCCCCTTGGTATCTTGTAGCCATAGGAATGATAGGTGCTAGTCTCTCAGGGGTGACCTTTATCTCGGTACCAGGCTGGGTAGAAAGCACTCAGTTTTCTTATATGCAGATGGTCTTCGGCTATCTGTTGGGTTATCTCATAATTGCTACTGTGCTGATGCCGATGTATTATCGTATGGATTTGACCTCCATCTATACTTATCTGGAAGAGCGGTTTGGTATGGCCTCTTATAAGACAGGAGCTGCTTTCTTTTTATTATCACGTACTGTACAAGCTTCTTTTAGATTATATCTCGTAGCATTAGTCTTGCAATCATTTGTGATGGATGCCTATGGTATTCCTTTTTGGCTGACTGTAGCCATGACCATATTGATGATATGGATATATACACATCGGGCAGGTATAAAGACCATCGTTGTGACAGATGTTTTTCAGACTGTGTTTATGTTGTCCGCAGTCATCATGACTATAGTAACTATAGGTCGCGCGATGGATTTATCTTTAGGTAATTTGATTAGTGAAGTATGGCGCAGTGATTATTCTAAGATGCTGTTTTTTGAAGGTGGCTGGAGTGATTCTCAGAATTTCTTTAAGCAGTTTCTAGCTGGTGCTTCTATAGCTGTAGTGATGACTGGTCTAGATCAAGATATGATGCAAAAAAATCTGACTTGTAAGAATATAGGGGAAGCACAGAAGAATATGTTTTGGTTCAGTATAGTCTTGATTTTTGCTAATATTCTTTTCCTATCGCTAGGTGTTATCCTTTATCTATATGCCGCACAGTTGGGTATGGACCTTCCGGCTAAGAGAGATTTATTGTTTCCCACCATAGCGCTTAATCATTTGTCACCTGCCCTGGGGATAGTGTTTGTGTTAGGGCTTATAGCGGCGGCCTATTCTAGTGCAGATTCTGCACTCACTTCTCTGACGACGTCTTACTGCGTGGACTTCTTGGGCTTTGAAAAGAAGGAAAGAACTGAAGCTGAGAAAAAGAAAACTAGGCTACTAGTGCACATCATGTTTTCCTTTCTGTTACTATTCGTCATAGTTATCTTTTATTATATCAATGATGATGCAGTTATCAGCCAGATCTTCAAGGTAGCTGGTTATACCTACGGACCTCTGCTTGGCTTATATGCCTTTGGCTTTTTTATGAGACAAGGCGTCAGAGACAAATGGGTTCCTATAGTCTGTATCCTTTCGCCTATTCTGACTTATGTTATTAATGCTAATTCTGAGGCCTTACTAGGAGGTTATAAGTTTGGTTTTGAATTACTTATTCTCAATGGGCTGATTACTTTTTCTGGACTCTTATTACTGAGTAAAAAAGGGACGGACTGACCGCAATTCATGAGGGGCTACCTCAATAAAGTTGTTAGATATGGATATATGGAGGTATTACCTACTCTTCTTCTATGACCAATTTTGTCAAAGCAAAATTTTGGTCAAGCAAGGAAAGTAATTAGAGGCAAAGCAGTACCTCTCTAAAAGTAGAAATCTAGCCGAGTCCACTGGCAATAACTATGACCTAGAACAAATAGAACAATTTCAAGAAACTCTAAAAAACTAAAGAACAAAAAAGGATCATTCAATTTTAAATGAATGATCCTTTAATTAAGATACTGAAAAAATGTCTTTTAAAGAGAATCAGAGATAGGAATGATTCGATTAAGAATTCAAATGTAGCTTTTATAGACCTAGCATGTTTGTCACGGTTTTAACATTTAGGGATTGCAACTGACAGCTAGTTGTCAGATAAAGAAAGAAGCTGTTTTTAGCTAGTATTCTAGTTTTTTTTGTAATCCTTCACTTTCTTCCTTTGAGAAAGTTATATGCCTTTTCCTAATTTTACCTTATGAGTAGAACCACAGAAAAAGATTCTAACTACCGCCACTTAGATAAAATGACAACTGAAGAACTATTGAGTAATATCAACCGCGAAGATCAATCTGTCCCACAAGCCATTCAACTTGTCCTTCCTAGCATCTCCGCTCTTGTAGAGGCAGTCTATCAGAAGATGTCCGCAGGAGGCCGGCTCTTCTACATAGGTGCAGGCACTAGTGGGCGCTTAGGCATAGTAGATGCATCAGAATGCCCACCCACCTTTGGAGTACCACATGACTGGGTCGTCGGCATTATATCTGGAGGTGACCGTGCTATCAGAAAAGCAGTAGAGTTTGCAGAAGATGATACAGCCCGGGCCTATAAAGATCTCCAAGCCTATGATGTTTCCAGCGCTGACTTTGTTATAGGTATCGCTGCTTCTGGAACAACACCATATGTAATAGGTGGCTTAGCACAATGCCAGCAAGCAGGAATTCAGACTGGCTGCATCGTCTGTAATAAAGAAGCGCCTATGGAGCAGCATGCAGATTTTGCCATAGTCTGTGAAGTCGGGCCAGAATTTGTAACAGGAAGTACTAGAATGAAAGCAGGCACCGCACAAAAGCTCATTCTCAATATGATAAGTACTTCTGTCATGATTAAGCTAGGTAGGGTAGTGGATAACAAGATGGTAGATATGCAGCTAAGCAATGATAAGTTAGTAGATCGTGGTGCAAAGATGGTTATGAAGCAGTCGACACTAGATTATGATGCTGCCAAAGCACTCCTGCTAAAACATGGCTCTGTAAGAAGCGCTTTAGCTAGTATTGAAACTGTATAAGTAGATACTTGACTTAAGAAAAGTCTTGGTCATCGAGACCTCTGGTAAAGTCTCCTCTGCTCATGCGCTCCTGCAATAAGGCTTCCCGCCGCTGTTGCTCCATTATTCTGCGCTCCTCTTTTGTCATATCAAATGTATCTCTAGGCAGGTAATATTCAGCATCTTCATAGGCTTCATTAGCCCATGGATCTCTATCTTCCTCATCTTGCTCTATGATACCTTTGAAAAGAAAAGCGATAAGAATACCGACTATGCCGCCCAGTAGATGACTCTCCCAAGAAATACCTTCTTTGAAGGGTAGTATGCCACCTAAGTAGCCACTGTATAAGACGGTTACGATGAGCGCTAAGACAATAGACTTGATATTTCTTCTGAAGATCCCACTCCAAAAAATAAAGGATACCAACCCATACACCACACCACTCGCACCAATATGATATACCGATCGACCAAACATCCATACCGCAGCACCGGTTAGCAGATAAATAAAGCCTATGCTTGCCCAGGCCACTCGCTTGTAGAAAAAATGTATGATAGTAGTAGTGACAAAGAAAGGAGCAGAATTAGAAAACAAATGTTCCCAACTGCCATGAATAAGAGGAGCAGTAATAATGCCCATCAGCCCATCTGGTTCTCTCGGAAAGATGCCCCAAGGGGTAAGATCTCTTGCAGTAAAGTGATTAATCACATGCACCACAAAGAGTAGTGCGGTAACTGTGATGCTAAATTTCAAAGCATCAACTAAGAGTTGATTGGTCTTATCCACTTGTGAGTATCCTACTTACTTAAATCTTCTTTGGATGAGCTTAATCAGTGTTTTTGCTTTTTTCTGTTTGTCTGGCGTATCCCAGTCATATTTACTAGCGGCACTTTTCATGAGCACGGCTTTAGCGGAGTCGTAGTTGTCTAGTCCATTGAGAGCTACCATTAGATTGTTGAATTCGTCTTGATTTCCATCAAATAATTCATTGACCGTAAAGATACGTTCATTGATACCCATCGCTTTAGTCAGATCTTTGATAGGTGAGGAACTTAGCTTATCTGAAAGTTCAGCGACGGTATCTTTTTTGAATAGTTCTAACATTTCTGCCGAAAATCCTGAGGGTGCAGCAGGGGCAGCCATTTTTATATCTGTGGAAGAACTTGCTGCAGTCTGAGGCTTACTTATTTGCTCTACTGGTTCCTCTTTCTCCTTTCTTGCAGAGGCCATTTGTTCCTCTTCAGCTTTTCTTTCTTCTCGTTCAGCAGCAGCTTTTTTCTCTTGCTCTTTTTTGAGCTTTTTTTCTTCTTTCTTTCTTTGCTTTGCTAATTCTTTTGCTGTTTTATCAGCTTCTACTTCATCTTCGTCTTTGAGAGAATCATAGAGATCTTTAGCATAGGCTTTGAGTAGGTCTATTTCAGTTGCACTAGCTTCCCCTATATCACTGATGATATCGTAGAGTCTATTGATCTTTTTAAGTGCTTTCGCTGTTTTATCCAAGTTCATTATATAGCTTTAGTAATTCTTTGCAATTAATATTCCTAATTTGCCTCAGAAGGCTACAGAAGTGCATATTTGCTCTACTTTAACTGCTTTTTACCAAAAATTAGTTTCTTTTAGGAATGTTTTTAGAGCCCAATTTTAGAGGACAGCGTAGCGGATGGATAGAGGTGATCTGTGGCTCTATGTTTTCTGGCAAAACAGAAGAGCTGATCCGCAGACTCAACAGAGCTAAAATAGCGAATCAGAATATCCAAATATTCAAACCGCTCAAGGATAACAGATACGACAAGACAGCTGTGGTTTCCCATAATGAAAATGCTATTGCCTCACTGCCAGTAGCCAAGAGTATAGAGTTCTATGAGCATCTGGAGAATATCAATGTGGTAGGGGTCGATGAAGCACAGTTCTTTGATAGTCAGCTTACCGAAGTCTGTCAGAAGATGGCCATCAAGGGCATCAGAGTCATCGTTGCTGGCCTAGATATGGATTTCAGAGGCAAGCCCTTCGGCCCTATTCCTAACTTGCTCGCAGTAGCAGAATACATCACAAAAGTACATGCCATCTGTCCCCACTGTGGAAGTCTTGCCACTCATTCTTACAGACTCTCTGCAGAAGAGGAAACAGTCGTACTAGGTGAAAAGGACAAATATGAGCCGCGTTGCAGAATCTGCTATGAGATGGGTAATATATTAGATTTCAGATCATGAGATATTGGGCCCACTTATTAACAATAGTTATAATAACTTATTCTCCTATTTCTAGCCATCTCAACCTAGATTTCCTACATTTGCCGCCATCATAAGCCACTAGAATGTTTAATAAAACGAACCATGAGGTCAAGATAAAATCGGCCCTTATTTCTGTCTTTGATAAAGGCGGATTGGATACAATTATAGATCTGCTCAAAAAGTCTGATATCACTGTCTATTCCACAGGAGGAACTTACAGGCATCTGGAGGAGAATGGACTTGCTCCCAAAAAAGTAGAAGATCTGACTTCATATCCTTCTATTCTAGATGGAAGAGTGAAGACCTTACATCCTAAGGTATTCGGCGGCATACTAGCTCGTCGTGATGAAGGACATCTTGCTCAGATTTCTGAGTACGAAATTCCAGAAATAGATTTGGTAGTCGTAGACCTTTATCCCTTTGAGGATACAGTCAAAAGCACAGATGATGAAACTAAGATAATAGAGAAAATAGATATAGGCGGTATTGCTCTCATAAGAGCCGCTGCCAAAAATTTTAATGATGTCGTTATCATTCCTTCTAAAGACCAATACAAAGATCTGGAAGTCATTCTAGGAGAGCAGGGAGGCAGCACTTCAGTGGAAGATAGGAAGAGACTTGCGGCAGAAGCATTTGCCGTTTCATCTCATTACGACACTGCCATCTACGGTTATTTCAATCATGGCTTAGAGCTACAAGAGAGATTCAAGCACAGCCACATGGGCGGAGCAGCTTTGCGTTATGGGGAGAATCCTCATCAGCAAGCCAAGTTCTATGGGAATCTTGATGAGGTATTCACTAAGCTCTCTGGCAAGGAATTGTCATTCAATAATCTAGTAGATGTAGATGCAGCAGTACAGTTGATGGCTGAGTTTCAGGATGATGATCCTACTTTTGCAGTGCTGAAACATACTAATGCTTGTGGGGTGGCTACGCGACCGACAGTGTATGAGGCTTGGGAAGCGGCACTGGCAGGTGATCCTGTATCCGCCTTTGGAGGTATCTTAATTACCAATGCCAAGGTGGATCTCAAAACTGCGGAAGAAATCAATAAGCTCTTCTATGAAGTACTGATTGCACCAGACTTTGATCAGGATGCAAAAGACTTACTAACCAAAAAAAAGAAAAGAGTCTTACTCAAAATCGATACCTTCTTCCGTCAGAACAAAGCCTACAAGAGTCTGCTCAATGGTGTCATCCAGCAAGACATGGACCTGAAAGTAGAAGCTTCCGAAGAGTTAAAAATTGCAACTGAAGAAACGCCTACCATGGAACAAATTTCTGATTTGCTCTTTGCTAATAAACTCGTCAAACATCTTAAATCCAATACTATTGTGATAGCGAAGGATAAGCAGTTGTTAGGAATGGGCTGCGGGCAGACTTCCAGAGTAGATGCTTGCAATCAGGCTATAGCAAAGGCGGCTAAGTTTGGCTTTGATATTACTGGTGCTGCAATGGCCTCTGATGCATTTTTTCCTTTTCCAGATTGTGTAGAGCTAGGGCATAAGGCTGGTGTGGCAGCTATCATACA
>CALLAE010000070.1 GCA_938002665.1 uncultured Saprospiraceae bacterium
GGGAAACTAGCTATTTGCTTGATGAGCTTATCTGATCGTAAGTACAGACCCCATGGAGCTACAGGAGCACCTTTATTGAAGAATTTACCAGTGGAAGCCACTGCAGACCGTTCCAGACCAGAATCTTCAGGCAGCTGAGCCATGACAGCTTTGTCTTTATAGGAAAGTCCATAGCCTATTTTAAATAAAGCATCCTCGCCTAGTGTTGCAGTAGTTGTTTTGACATTTGCAGTATTCGGCCAACTGAAAGATAAGCGACCAGTGAAGTCATAGGAAGGATCACGCTGGAAGAGCAGGTCTGAGACTCCACCTCCTTCACTGCCAGGTAACCAAGCAGCTACAAAAGCATCTGATAAATTGATTTCAGGATTAGTCCACATAGGGCGGCCAGAAAGAAATACTGATACCACAGGGATGCCTTTGCTCTTAAACTTCGCTAAGCTAGCAACATCAAAACCAGTGGGCACATAATCTAGATTTTTTCGGTCGCCCTGAAACTCTGCATAAGGGTCTTCTCCATATACAGCAATAACGACATCAGCGGCTTCTTCAGAATCTCCTTTTGGAGAAATGATCACTTTACCACCAGCGGCAGCCACCGTAGATCGTATACCCGCAAGGATGGATTCAGCATTAGGAAATTCATCATTAGTATGACCAGTCCCTTGCCATGATAGTGTCCACCCGCCACAAGTTTTAGATATGCTCTCTGCTCCATCACCGACGATCATTATTGTTTTCTTAGCATCTAGCGGCAAGAGACCCTCATTATTTTTTAGCAACACCATGGATTCTCTTACTGCTTGTCTAGCTATCGCTCTGTGCTTAGGAAGCGCGAGAAGATTTTCGTTTCCTGCATTCTTTCTAGTGCTCGGCGCACCTTTAGTAAAAATACCAGAGGCGAGTTTTACTCTTAAGATACGACGTACGGCATCATCCAGACGTTCCATCTTGATGGTTCCACTTTTAACATGGGCCAAGGTACTTTCGTACAGACCCTTCCAACTGTCTGGTGCCATGTACATATCCACACCTGCATTCAAAGATTGAGGGCAATCGGTATTAGTACAGTCAGGTACTTGACCGTGCCCATTCCAGTCACCTACCACAAAACCATTAAAACCTAATCTATCTTTAAGCACATCTGTCAGTAGCTCTTTATCTCCGTGAAGTTTTCTGCCCTTCCAACTAGAGAACGAGGCCATGACTGTCTGCACTCCTGCCGGTATAGCACTGTAGTAACCAGCAGCATGAATATCTCTGAGTTCTTTTTCGCTGATCTCTGCATCGCCTTGATCTACGCCGTTAACTGTAGCGCCATCAGCAAGAAAATGTTTGGCAGAAGATATGACCCGACCATCGCCCATGAAGCCCGCCTTACCATAGTGTCCTTGCAGGCCAGTAACTATGCGTTCGCCATAAGCTTTCACAATCTCTGGTCGCTCAGAAAAGCCCTCATAACTTCTTCCCCATCTGACATCTTGCGGCACAGCTAGCGTAGGTGCAAAGGTCCAATCATGACCAGAAACAGTCAATTCGAAAGCAGTCACCTCTGCAATTTTTTCTATGAGTTCAGGATTATTCATAGCGCCTAGGCCTATGTTATGGGGGAAGATTATTGCACCGCTAAGATTAGCATGGCCGTGTACGGCATCTATACCCCAGATACTAGGTATCGCTACTTCTACACCTTCAGGATCTACAGAAGCATGATAATATTTATCAGCCATTTCTAGCCAAGCTTTAGTGTCAGCATAGGGCTTGGGACCTGGCGCAGAATTTCCTCCACTGAGGATAGAACCTAGCCTGTACTTTTTGAGCTCTGCCGGGGTAATAGAAGCATTATCAGCTTGGATGGTCTGACCTACCTTTTGCTCTACCGTCAATTTAGGTAAGAGCTCGTCTATCTTTTTTTCAATGGCTGGGTCAAGGGGAAGGGCTTTTATACTGCTCCACTGACTGGGATTAACAAGCTGGTTGGGGTCAGATGCTTGCTCTGGTGATTCCGAGTTATGGGCTTTGTCAGAACAACTAAGTTGTAAGATGGCAAATAGCGTGAATAAAATAATTGCTGGTAATGGCGCTTTAAAGATAGGCATAAGAAAAAAGTCAGTTTAATTAATTAACAGTTTAAAGAAGTTCAGTTAGAGTCCTCTTCTGAGCCTTGAAAGTATAAAAATTATATGTGGCTCGGCGATTTTTTAGTAATCAAACGAAGCTTGGACTTGAAAATATAGTTTATTCAGCTGCTATTTTTTTGCACAATAGATACATTTAGACATAAAGAAAGTCCAAGCATACTTACAAAAATTACTCAGCTTTTAGGCACAACAAGCCACCCGCAAATACCATATATTTGCAGCAATGCATGACATTGAACCATATTTCAAATGGCGACAGTATTTTGTAGCTGCTGAGGATAAGAAGTCTCGGTTCTATGGGACTAAGTACAGTGAGTTTACATTCACTAACAAAGTCTATAATTACTTCATCCACCCGCAATGGGACAGTATAGGCAGTCAAACAACTTATGTCAAAAATATCTACACAGATTATGATGAAGGTTATGCTTTTATAGAGTTGATAGGCGAATGGAATGATTGTCTGAATAATGACGTGATGTTCCTTAAGCGAGAACTCGCAGATAACCTTATCCATCATGGGGTTAATAAATTCATTCTATGTTGTGATAACATCTTAGAATTTCATGGTTCTGATGATAGCTATTATGAAGAATGGTGGGATGATGTGAAGGACGAGGGTGGATGGATAACTGTCCTCAATCTGAGAGAGCATATACTGACAGAGATGGAACAACTGCGTCTCCAGCACTATATCAATATAGGAGACGAACTGAATGAAGTCAACTGGCGCAAAGCTAATCCCAAAGTAGCTTACAATGAAATCCTTGCTATCCTGCACTCCAAAAGAAAACAACTTAGCTACTAGACTATATGTCAGAAAACGAAAAGCACTATTCTGGATTTATCAATATCATCGGAAAACCCAATGTAGGGAAGTCCACCCTACTCAATGCCTTTGTGGGTGAAAAGATGGCTATTATCACTCACAAGCCTCAGACGACCAGACATCGATTTATGGGAATCGTCAGTGGTGAGGATTTTCAGATGGTGTTCTCAGATACGCCAGGCCTGATCACTGATCCTAATTACAAGATGCAAGAGGCGATGAACAACTCTGCCCTATCAGTTTTCCAGGATGCAGACCTAGTGCTCTTTGTGATAGATCCTAGTAATAATTATACTGGAGATGAAAAGGTGATACACAGAATCAAGACAGCAAAAGTTCCTAAGTTTCTAATCATCAATAAGATAGATACCTCCACTCCAGACACCTTAAAAGCAATGGAAGCACGATGGAGAGAAATAATAGATTTTGACCAGGTGCATCACATCAGTGCCAAAGAGCAGCTCGGCGTGCCCTATCTCTTAGAGCAGATCAGAGCTCTACTGCCAGAGGGCCCTGCCTATTATCCTAAGGATCAAATCTCAAATAAGTCCACTCGTTTCTTCATAAGCGAGATTATCAGAGAAAAAATCTTGCTTAACTACAAGCAAGAAATACCCTACTCCACGGAGGTCTTTGTAGAAGATTATAAGGAAACCGAAAAAGCGGGTAAGCCCTTTGTCTTTATCAAAGCTATTATCTATGTTATGCGAGATACTCAAAAGGGCATTATTATAGGGCATAAAGGCTCTGGCATCAAAAGGCTAGGGATAGACTCCCGCAAGGATATCGAGAAGTTTATAGATAGCCGCTGCCACCTAGAACTCTTCATAAAGGTCAAAGAAAAATGGAGAGATGATGATAGGTTACTTAAGAGTTTTGGATATTTGCAGTAAGATGGGAAGACCTATCTACTTTTCACTTGGTACTGATTTTAGACTTTAATAATAATGGCAGAGGTATTGGCAATAGTAGGAAGACCGAATGTGGGCAAGTCTACCCTCTTCAATCGTCTTATAGGTCAGAAGAAGGCCATTACGGATAACATCAGTGGGGTAACTAGAGATAGAATTTACGGTACTTGTGAGTGGAATGGTAAGCAGTTCACTGTTATAGACACTGGTGGTTTTGTGAAGAATAGTGATGATGTTTTTGAGGCGGCCATCAGAGATCAAGTGCATATTGCTATAGACGAAGCAGACATCATCATCTTTATGGTGGATGTGACAACTGGTGTAACAGACCTAGATGAACAGATGGCTAGGATACTCAGAAAGCAGTCCAGCAAAGTCTTTGTCGCTGTCAATAAAGTGGACAATAACAACAGGGCCCTCATGGCCAATGAGTTCTGGAGTCTAGGTTTCGAAAATACTTTTTTCCTATCCTCTATCAGTGGCTCCGGTACAGGTGAAATACTAGATTCTATAACAGATGCGATGCCACCGCTGGTAGAGGATGATTCAGACCACATTCCTAGAATAGCGATAGTCGGGCAGCCCAATGTCGGCAAGTCTTCTCTGACTAATGCGCTCCTAGGAGAAGAAAGAAATATCGTAACCCCTATTGCAGGCACTACCAGAGACAGCGTACATAGTCTGTACAAAAAGTTCGGTAAGGAATTCTACCTCGTAGATACAGCAGGGATAAGAAAAAAGAATAAGGTCCATGAAAATCTGGAATTCTATTCTGTCTTAAGAGCTATCAAGGCGATGGAGGATAGCGACATTGCTCTTCTCATGATAGATGCAAAGGATGGGATAGAGAGTCAGGATCTAGCCATCTTTACCTTGGCCATAAAGCGTAATAAAGGTGTGGTCATTGTCGTCAATAAGTGGGACTTAATAGAGGACAAGGAAACCAATACGGCAAGAGATTTTGAAGAGAAACTACGAAAGAAGTTGGCTCCATTTAATGATGTGCCAATAGTCTTTATCAGTGTGCTCAATAAGCAACGGATCAGTCGGACCTTAGATTTAGCGCTTGAAGTGCACCATAACAGAACTAAAAAGATAAAGACGTCTGAGCTCAATGAGATTATGCTGCAAGAGATAGAACGTCATCCACCACCAGCAGACAGGGGTAGATTTGTGAAAATAAAATACATCACTCAGCTGCCTTTGTACTACCCTGCCTTTGCTTTTTTCTGCAATCATCCCGACCATGTAAAGCAGAACTACAAGGGCTTCCTAGAGAATAAAATGCGCAAACATTTCAATTTTCATGGAGTGCCTATTTCTATCTTTTTTAGGTCAAAATAAATTTTCATAAGTTTCTAATGCCACTAAATTAATGGGAGTTATAAAGACAGAATTCAAAGGCTTATATCTCTACGAGCCAAGAGTCTTCAAAGATGATAGAGGGTATTTTTTTGAGTGCTACAACAAACAAGTGTGGAGAGATGCAGGAGTAAAAACTGTCTTTGTCCAGGATAATGAATCCAAGTCGCAATATGGAACTGTCAGAGGCCTACACTACCAACTACCTCCTTATTCTCAAGACAAACTTATAAGAGTCACAGCGGGTAAAGTTTTGGATATAGTAGTAGATATCAGACCAGACCAACCTACCTATGGCAAGAGTTTCTCTGTTCTACTCAGTAATAGAAATAAGTTACAAATGCTTATCCCTAAAGGCTTTGCGCATGGCTTTGTCACGCTGAGTAAGACGGCAGTATTCAGCTATAAGTGTAGTAATTTGTATAACAAAGAAAGCGAAGGCCAGATCAATCCTCTGGACAAATCCCTCAAACTAGACTGGCAAGTTCCAAAAAAAGACATGTTATTATCAAAGAAAGATAAAGAAGGACCAGACTTTGGGAAACACAGAAAGTGGCCAAAAAAATAAGGTCACTCATCCATTCCTTTCATAAGCTCTTCACCCACGATCCAGTCCTCAGGCTCATCTAGTTCTAGTGCCGTGTGCATAGGCATCTCATACAAACCGATTGTGCCAGAAAGTCTATTTTTAGATGCAAGTATAGCCTCTACTCTTGAAATATAGAATGCTCCATTTTCCATGAGTAGACCTTCAAAGTCTTGTCGCCTGGGCCGTCTTGTAAAGTCATAATTTAGTGGTGTACCATCCTTGTTCCAAAAGAATCTCTTGGTTCTGCATACTGATAATAAACTGTCTAGTTCTGAAGAACTATATTGCCGAAGAGCTTCTGAAAAATGGGTGGCCGTAGTGAATGGAGAGGTCGCCTGAACCAAAACAAAAATATCATTACCACCTAGGTCAGCCTCTTCCAAATACTCTAGCATGGCACTTTCGGTAGAAGCCGTATCGGATGCTGATGCTGCTGATCTGTGATGTAGTTCCAGCTTAGCAAAACCAAAACCTGTAGCGATTTCAGCAATCTGATCGCTATCTGTAGATAGCACTATGTTATCTACCTCTGCACAAGCTTCTAAGCTATTGAGATTCCAATAAATCAAAGGTTTACCATTAAAGAGTTTTATGTTCTTGAGTGGTATAGATTTAGAACCACCCCTTGCTGGTATGTAGGCAATAGTGCGGATGTTAATTATTTAGGCTTGTACTTGAGTTTATCTCTTTGCTCTTGCTCTATATCTAGCACCTCAGTATTCTTATAGGCTAAGCTTTGCTGAGTTGCGCTTATATCTCTGATAAGTTTAGCCATTCCTCCCGGCTCTAAAGAGGCTGCATGATCGGTTCCTTTCCAGGTCCTATCTTTAGTGAAATGTCTTTCTATCCATGTAGCACCCAAAGTGTAGGCTGCTATGTCTATCGCTATTCCGAGGTGATGTCCTGAAAATCCTATAGCTGCCACTTGGTCTAGATATGTTTCTCTAAGCCTCCTAATTTCCAGTAAAGCTACTTTATCAAAAGGGACAGGATAGCCTGAAGTACAGCTATATAATACGATTCTTTCCTTAGGTAAACTTTGCAAGATATCGAGCAGAGCAGTCTCCTCCTCTTTAGTTGTCATACCTAGGGAGATGTGCAACTGACCTGTGTAGTTATCTCTTAACAACTGGAGCAGAGCTAAATTATTATTACAAGCCGAAGGAACTTTTATAAAGTCAGGATTCAGACTGATAATCTCCTTTGCAGATGTCAGATCCCATACAGAAGTAGCATAACCGATGCCTATTTCTTCACAATGCGTTTTTAAGAATTTGTGTTGGTCTAGGTCGAACTCTAAAAACTCCCTGTGCTCACCGTAAGTTTTCCCATAAGCATTGTAAGCGACTGGATGCGGCTCATCATAGGCTTTTTCTGAGAGCAATTCACGAGGGGTTCTCTTTTGGAATTTTGCATAATCAGCACCACATTGCTGAGCCAGAGAGATAAGTTCTATCGCAATATTTAGGTCTCCTTTATGGTTACAACCTATTTCGGCAACAACTTTGGGTTTAGAATATTCCTTCATTTCTTTTCACTTCCAACTTCTAATACAAAATTGGGCTTTATATTTGACAAACCAAGTTTAGCTTAAATTTATTGCTTACAAAGAGTTTATGGTTAT